>JAFGSH010000033.1 GCA_016934695.1 Deltaproteobacteria bacterium | reverse complement strand
GAGGGCGGCCCGTCCGAAGTTTCCGGGTAGGTTGCTTGAGGCAGCAGGCAACTGCTGTCCCAGATGAATGATCATCGCTCTTTTCGGGAATCCGGAAAGAGAGACAGAACTCGGCTTACAGATCTACTCTGACAGACATGCACATAAAAGGGGTGCCGCCCAAAGGCGGCACCCCTTTTCATTGTCATGATCCTGACCGGCGCTGTTATTTCTTCCCCAGCGCCTTTTCCGTCTCGAGGACCTTCAGCGTCGTCCCGATCACCGTATCGGAGATGAGCGAGATGCTGTTGATCCCGCATTCAACAAGAAACTCGGCAAACTCGGGGTAATCGCTCGGGGCCTGCCCGCAGATCCCGATCTTCCTCCCCATCTTGTTCGCCTTGGTGATCGCATCCCGGATGAGGGTCGTCACCGCCGGGTTCCGTTCATCGAAGATATGGGATATGAGTGCCGAATCCCTGTCGAGTCCCAGCGTGAGCTGGGTCAGGTCATTCGACCCGATGGAGAATCCGTCGAAGATCTTTCCGAACTCCTCTATGAGGACGACGTTGCTGGGGATTTCCACCATCATGTACAGTTCGAGGCCATTCTCCCCCTGGACGAGACCGTTCTTCTTCATCACATCGACGACCTTCTCGGCCTCTTCCACGGTCCTGCAGAAGGGGATCATCAGCTTCACGTTGGAGAGCCCCATCTCGTTACGGACCTTCAGCATCGCCTTGCACTCGAGTTCAAACCCTTCCCGATAGCGATCGTCATAGTACCGCGAGGCACCCCGGAACCCGATCATCGGGTTTTCTTCCTCCACCTCGAAGAGCGGGCCGCCGATCAGGTTGGCGTATTCGTTGCTCTTGAAATCGCTCATCCTGACGATAACGTCGTTGGGATAGAAGGCGGCGCCGATCTTCGCCACGCCCTGCGCCAGCTTGTCGACAAAGAAATCGACCTTGTTCGCGTACCCCAGCGTGAGTCCTTCGATCTCCTTCTTGGTCTTTTCATCCTTCAGCGTCTCAAACTGGACTAGGGCCATGGGGTGTATCTGGATGAAGTTGCTGATGATGAACTCCAGCCGCGCCAGGCCGACCCCGTCATTGGGGATATGGGCCACGTTGAAGGCGATATCGGGATTTCCCACATTCATCATGATGTTGGTCTTGGGGCGCTCCATCTCCTCCAGGTTGATCCTCGTGACCTCGTATTTCAGGATACCTTCATAGACGTTCCCCACCTCACCCTCGGCGCACGATGCCGTGACCTCTTTGACATCCTTGAGCTTCTCGGTTCCGTCTCCCGTTCCCACGATGCAGGGAACTCCCAGTTCCCGGCTGATGATCGCCGCATGGCAGGTCCGTCCGCCCTTGTTTGTGACAATGGCCGCGGCGATCTTCATGATCGGTTCCCAGTCGGGGTCGGTCATATCGGTGATGAGGACCTCACCCTTTTTGAATTCCTTGATCTCGTTGACGCTCTCTATGACATGGGCCGGGCCCGAGCCGATCCGCGATCCGACCGCCGTTCCCGTCACGAGGACTGTTCCCGTCTCGGAAAGTTTGTAGCTCTCAAGGACATTGGCGTCCTTCTGTGACTGAACGGTCTCGGGGCGGGCCTGCAGGATGAAGAGCTCACCGGTGCGGCCGTCTTTCCCCCATTCGATATCCATGGGTTTGAAGTACCCGGCCTGCGCTGAGTAATGATCCTCAATGATGGTCGTCCACTGGGCCAGTTTCAGGATCTCGTCCTCCGTGATGCAGAACTGTTTCCTTTCGTCCTCCGGGACCGGAACGATCTCGACGGGCTCTTCCTTCCCCGTTGCATAGATCATCTTGACCTCTTTGGTCCCCAGCTTCTTCTGGACGATCGGTTTGAAACCGGTTTTAAGGGTCGGTTTGAAGACATAGAATTCATCGGGATTCACCGTCCCCTGGACGACCAGTTCCCCCAAGCCGTACGAACCGGTGAGGAGAATGGCATCCTTGAAACCCGATTCGGTATCAATGGAAAAGATAACGCCGGAGGCCGCCAGATCGGAGCGCACCATCTTCTGGACGCCGATGGAGAGGGCCACCGACATGTGGTCAAAATTCTTGTCTTCCCGGTATGAGATGGCCCGGTTGGTGAAGAGGGAGGCGAAACACCGCTTGCAGGCATCGATCAACCCCACCTTCCCCCTGATGTTTAGATATGTCTCCTGCTGTCCGGCGAAACTTGCATCCGGCAGGTCTTCGGCTGTGGCGGACGACCGCACGGCCACATCGGTATCTTCCCCGTACTCCTCGCAGAGTTTCCCGTAGGCATCGAGGATTGCCTGGTTGAGATCGTCAGGCATGGGGGCGTTATAGATAAGGGAGCGGATCTTCTCCCCTTTTACGCTGAGATTGTGCATGTCGTGGGTATCCAGGTCGGAGAGGATCTGTTCGATTTCTTCCCCTATCCCGGCGGACTCCAGGAGATATCGGTAGGCGTCGGCGGTCACGGCAAATCCATCCGGAATATTGACCCCCTTGGCGGGCAGCTCCCGGAACATCTCACCCAGAGATGCGTTTTTTCCTCCGACCTGCGGAATATCCCCCAGCTCTATTTCATTAAACCAGAGCACGAGCTTCTTGGCTTCCATGGTACTCCTCCTCAGAAAGAACTTTAAGTTTTGAAACTCGTTTTCCTAACAATTCCATCTTTTGAAGTCAATCGCAAAGTACATCGCGGAGGGATAAATGTGCGCGTCAACTGGGAGTTGTCATGAAAAGGAATGCTAATTCAATTTATTACGATCACCGGGACGATCTGTCCTGCATCATTTTCTCCGCCACTTTCAGATCGTCCGGCGTGTTGATCCCCATGGCCTCGGCAGGGTCCGGGATGATGAATGATCCGGTCCGGTGTCTCTCATTCCGTGCGATTTCGAATATGTCGGTAAAGTAGAACTCACCCTGGGCATTGGTGTTCCCTATTTTTCGCACGGCTTCAAAGAGAAATCCGTTTTGAGCGCAGTATATACCCGTATTGATTTCCCTGATCTTCTTCTCTTCGGGATTCGCGTCACGCGCCTCGACGATCTTTAATACTTCTCCCGCCTCATTCTTGACCACCCTGCCATACGAACCGGGGTCATCCAGTACGGCGGTCATCACCGTGATGACACCGCCGTGGTCCCGGTGACTCGCCAGGAGGGACTCGATGGTGACCGGGCGGAGGAGGGGGACATCGCCGCACAGAATCAGCACGTCTCCGGGTAATCCGTCCAGCGCGCCGGCGGCCTGCAGGACGGCATGGGCACTCCCCAGCTGCTCTTCCTGAAGGGCATAGATGAGCCCCTGTCCGGTCATGGCCTCTTTGACCATCGATGCCTGGTGGC
This sequence comes from Deltaproteobacteria bacterium, assembly GCA_016934695.1. The sequence goes on along the minus strand of JAFGSH010000033.1, from coordinate 3,842 downwards.
CCACCACGACGACGGTTTTTTCCGCACCGAGGGTCCGTGCGAGTTCAACCACGTACCAGACCATCGGTTTCCCGCAGATGGGATGGAGGACCTTCACCAGATCCGATTTCATCCGCGTTCCCTTGCCGGCGGCGAGGATAACGGCAGCCAGACCCTCTTTCTTCGACTCTCTCATCCATCAGGTCCTTTCTATCTGAGCAGATCCATTCCGGGGGGAAGCACAACCAGCACCTCACGGATCACCTTCATATCGGCATCTTCGATAACGAAGGTCACCGTATCATGCCGGTAACTCTCGCTCCGCCGGGGGATTCGCCCCATTTTGTACAGCAGAAATCCCCCGAGGGTTTCATAGTCTCCCGGGGGGATGGTGACGGGGAGGAGACTGCGGACGGTATCGATCTTTGCCTGCGCGTTGAAGAGGTACTGCCCCGGTGCGATCTTCCGATAGAGGACCTCACCGTCACTGTGATACTCGTCTTCGATCTCCCCGACAATCTCTTCCAGGATATCCTCGATGGTGACGATACCGACCGCCCCGCCATACTCATCGACGATAACGGCCATCTGCTCCCGCCGATTCTGCAGCTCCAGAAACAACGCCTTCGCCAATTTGGTCTCGGGAACATACAGGACGTTTTGGTTCATGCACCGCTCCACAAGAAACTCATCGGCAGAGGAACCGCCTCCACCGTTTCCGGAGAGGGCCTCCATGATATCGAAAGAGTATAATATCCCGACAATATTAAACACCCTATCGCTGTAAACCGGGACATATGAATATCCTTTTTCAACAACGATACGGGTAGCCTCCCGGAGGGTCATGGTCGCCGGCACCAGGGTCACATTGGAGAGGGGAACCATGATCTGATCCGCCGTGGAATCGGAAAAGTTGAAGACCCGCTGAATCATCTCCTTTTCCGTCTCGATAATATCCCCCTCGCTCTGTTCGTCCTGCAGGAGCGACTCCAGACCGTTCTTCGTGATGTACGAAGGGTAGGGGTGATCCCGTTTCCCCGATAAGGTATAGACGGTCCTTCGGGAGATCCGGAGCAGGACAAAAACAATGGGATAAAAGACCCAGGAGGCGATCCACAAAAACCCGGCGATCCGTGGTGCCAACTGGTTCGCGTGCTGCTGGAAGATGCTCTTCGGTATGACCTCCCCCACCACCAGGATCACGGGAATCATGACCACGATGGAGAGGAGTTCACCCGTTTCCGTTCCGAACACGGATATAAAGAGGGCCGTGGCGAGGGCGGTACTGGTAACGGCGCAGAGGTTTGTTCCGGTGAGCGTCGTGGCCAGGAACCATTCCGGTTTTTCCATCAGTCTCAGCGCCATGGATGCGGAGCGTGAGCCCCCCTTGGCCTTGTGTTTCATGATATTGATATCGCAGGAAACGAGGGCGAGCTCTCCCCCGGAGAAGAGCCCCTCCAGGAAAAGAAATAACGGAATGGGAAGGAGAAAGAGGAGATCAGTCATCGCCGGGGACCTCCCGCTTCGTGATGCGTATGGTCTGTATCCTCGCCTTGTCTACCTTCTCCGCCGTGAAGGTGTAGCTTCCGACCGATACCGTCCCTCCCTCGGCCGGGAGTTCCCCGAAGAGGTGAAAGATGAACCCTCCCGCCGTGTCGAACTCTTCCATGGGAACCGGGATATCGACGAGCCCGGTGAAATCTTCGATATCCATCATGCCGGAGATGATGGTCTCATCCCCGACCCGGTGAAACCGGTTTCGATCGTCTCCCTGTTCTTCGTAGATGTCCGCAAAGAGGGTCTTGAGAACCGCATCGAGGGTTACCATCCCGGCGACGCCTCCGTATTCATCGACCACGATGGCAATCTGGATCCTGTTGGACTGAAAATCCCGGAGCATCTCGTCCGCCCTTTTTTCCATGGGGACAAAAAAGGGCTTCTTGATCAGGCGTTGCCACCTGACATTTTTTTGCCTCCCCGCTATCGCGGCCAGCAGGTGTTTCGAGTGCAGGATCCCCAGGATATCGTCCCGGTCCGCCCCGTATATCGGAATCCGCACCTCGCGTTCCCGGACGATCTCCTGCTCGATCTCACGCATACTCATCGAGACCGGAAGGCAGAACATGTCCACGCGGGGTATCATGATCTCGGATACCTTCGTGTCGGCAAGTTCGAATACCCGGTGAATCAGGGCCTTCTGCGACTCTTCCAGGGCACCCTCCTGATGACCGGCGTCGACCAGCGCCTTGAATTCGTCCTCGGTCAGCGTCTTCCCCTCCATTTTGTGTCGCTTCCCGAAGAGCGCCACGAACAGATCTGATATCTTTTCGAGAGTCCAGACAACCGGCCGGAGCAGGCTGGTCAAGGCAATCAGCGGGAGGGCGACGGCACTGGAAAAACGCATGGGGTGGGTCACCCCGAAGGTTTTCGGTATGGCCTCGCAAAATATACTCAGGACGATACTGGCAGCGGCAATGGCGATCCACTGCCCTTCGCTCCCGAAGAGATAGATCAGAACGGAGGTCGTGAGGGCGGTGATGGCGATATTGACCGATTCGTTTCCGGCGATAATCGTGACGAGGAGGTTCCGCGGACGTGAAAGCAAACGCTCGACGTACCCCGCAAAGGGGAACCGCTCCTCCTTCATCTTGTGGAGATGGAGGGGGGTGAGGAAAAAGATGGCCGCCTCGGAACCGGAAAAGAATCCCGACACGAGGAGCAGGACACCCAATAAGATGAACTTAACGGTTAGTTCGTATTCCAATGGCTTTGGTAATCTCTCACCTGCAGGGTTAATCTCGTTGCGCCCAACAAAAGGGCACTCAAACCCTTCAATGTTGTTCAGGATATCTTTCCTTGCGCGAAAAGTCAACAGAACACATTCCCCGTATTCTTTTTGGTGCCTGGGTGATGGAAACAAGAACAGATGAACAATGTATTGACAAAACCGGGTACTTGGTGAAAGGTTTCCAGAGAGGGATTGTAACGGCGGAAGATACCGGCAGGAAGCAGAGCGGGAAATATTGCATGGAACCATTGCGCATTGTCACGGAATTCACACCCAAGGGAGACCAGCCCCAGGCGATTGATCGTCTTGTCGAAGGGGTCGAGCGGGGAGATCGGCATCAGGTCCTCCTGGGGGTCACCGGCTCGGGGAAGACCTTCACCATCGCCAACGTGATCGAGGCGGTCCAGCGTCCCGCCCTTGTCATCGCGCACAACAAGACCCTGGCAGCCCAGCTCTACAACGAGTTCAAGGTCTTCTTTCCGAACAATGCCGTGGAGTATTTCGTCAGCTATTACGACTACTACCAGCCTGAGGCCTACATACCGAGCACCGACACGTACATCGAAAAGGACTCCTCCATCAACGACCGGATCGACAAGCTCCGCCACTCGGCTACCCGTTCCCTCCTGGAGCGGCGGGACGTGATCGTCGTGGCCAGCGTCTCCTGCATCTACGGGATCGGCGCCCCCGACCGGTACGCCGCCATGCAGGTCACCCTCGAAACGGACAGGGAGATCGGGCGGGAAGACCTCCTCAGGCGGCTGGTCGAGATCCAGTACGAGCGTAACGACATCGACTTCCATCGCGGGACCTTCCGCGTCCGGGGGGACGTGGTGGAGATATTCCCCGCCTACGAAGAGGAGCGGGCCCTGCGGGTGGAATTTTTCGGGGACACCGTCGAATCCATCTCCGTCGTCGACCCCCTCCGCGGGGTCAAGATATCATCCCTCGCCCGGACCACCATTTTCCCCGGGAGCCACTACGTGGCAACGCGTGACACGATGAAAGAGGCCATCGAGGGGATACGCGACGAGCTGGCTGAACGGCTGCTCTTGCTGCAAGAACAGAACAAGCT
>JAFGSH010000032.1 GCA_016934695.1 Deltaproteobacteria bacterium | reverse complement strand
GCCGGTATGGGCGAAGACGGGGGCGATATCACTATTGCGGCTGACACCCTCGATACGACCGTCGTAGGCGGCGAGACCCTCACCTTCGACAACCTCGGCGTTTCCTCCGTCAGTGTCGACGCGGGGACCACGGCCCAGGCCTGGACGCTCTCCACCTCGGGGAGCAACATCGTTCTCACCGGCGCCGACGGTACGAACCAGTCCGTTGCGGCCACGGCGGGGAGCACCATTGACTTCGACGACCTGGGGATCTCCTTCGCCCTCGGCGCGGAATGGGATGCCAACGACCTCGACGGTATGACTATCACCACGGCGGGATCAGCGGGAACCTCCATGGACTTCCAGATCGGTGCGGAGAATGCCACTGACAACCAGTTGAGCATCAGCCTCGCCGATTCGCAGGCAGCGGCGGTTGGTCTTGTTTCCGGTATGCTCTCGACACAGGGGGGTGCACAGACGGCCCTGACGACCATCGACGACGCAATCAACACATTGTCAGACAACAGAAGCGCCGTTGGTGCCTACATGAACCGTCTCAACTATGCCTCGGCGAACCTGTCGAGTATGATCGAAAACGTCCAGGCGGCGGAATCGGTCATCCGCGATGTGGATATGGCAGCCGAAATGACGGAATTCACCAAGAACCAGATCCTGATGCAGGCCGGTACGGCCATGCTGGCCCAGGCAAACATGGCACCCCAGTCGGTCCTGTCACTCCTCGGCTAGGGGATACATCCTTAACGACGGGCGGCCGGCTGGTCGCCCCTACCGCAAAGGGGAACAGATCTCGGTCTGTTCCCCTTGTTAATTTTCGATTACGGGGTGGCGCATGAGGTGCGAATGGCCGCGGAGGATCTCAACGCCGGCATCCGGGTCGGCTCGATAGAACCGGTGCCTGCTGCGAAAGCTAAGATAGTTGGGGACAAGTGACAATTTTTGAGCATAAAGAAAGGATTTCCAGAACATCTCCTTTAAGCAACAGACTGTTCCGAAACGCTGGTCTGAAGGCGGTTGTTGCCAATAACAAGAGATCCTGATTCATGAGGGGTTCTCCCGAACAGACGGAACCCGTCCTTCCAGGGCTGCTATGTCTGCGGAGATGAGATGGGCAAGACCGTCACCGGGCATATCTTTTCTCCTCAGTTCGTTCTCGATATCGGCAAATAATGCCGCCAGATCGGAGAAGGAGGTTACCGTAATATCCCGGGGGAGCGCGAGTATGTGCAGAATCCGGTCGCAGCACCCGACTACTTCCTCAATCCATCCCCGGGAGAGGAGGAGCCGTGCTGCCTGAAGACGGGCCGCTATGTTTGTCTCGTCCATTTTCGAAATTTCGGAATACAAGATGAGGGCACTTTCCATGTCACCATATCGTGCGGCAAAATCGGCGAGATCCGTGCACCAGGAAACGGAAAGATCCTTCATGGCAAGAGCATCGATGCGCGAGCGGGCGATGAGAGCTTTGTTACCCCTGAAGATACCTGTTTTAAAAAGGGCTTCCACCACTTGGGAATCTTTCTTATCACCTGCAAGTTCGTATGCCTTTTCCAGATAAAAAAGGGCGGAGTCGATACGGCCTGCGCTGAAAAGGGCAAGACCGGCATGACCACAGAGCGCTCTCTTGTCCGTGGTGTGTTCGAACGCGCGCCGGAAGAGCCGGTCGGCCTCATCGGCACAGCCCACCTTCAGCTTCGCCGATCCCATCCAGCCGTCTATCTTCCAGGTATCGCCATAGGTAGCCACGTGGAGCATTTCGGACGCGCCTGTGCCATTCCGGTAACGGTCAAGGAGCTCCAGGTACCGGCTCCCGCATTCGAGAACGCGTTCCCACGCACTCGTTTTAAAAGCAATCATGGTCCGTGCCGCCAGAATATCGATCTGGTCGCCGAAGCGTTCATGTGCTTTGAGACAATACCGTTCAGCCTCGTCGTAGTGCTTCGAAAGGATCAGCGCCCGGATCACATCGTAGTAGGCCCGAACATAGGTCTTATTGGTGATATCCTGGGACTCCACGAGATCCACGGCAATAATGCCTTCTTGCAGTGATTCGTCCATCCTTCCGAGCGAAATGTAGGATGCGCTGAGATACATATGGGCGGCGGCGTTCGCAGGATCCTCCGCAATCTGTTTTTTGAGAAGCGTGGCCGTGCGCTCGAATTTCTTCTCGGCCATGCCGTGTCCCTGATCGTATCCGTAATGAATAATGCGATTGAGCGAGGCGCCGGCCCGAGAAAAGCCGGTCAGGTTATTGTGGACGATGCCTTCATAGCATATCGTGCCGTTATTCAAAAAAAGACGGACGGAATCGCTGCAGACCGTTTCCGTTCCCTCGGACATCATGTTTTCGACCTTCATGACGAGCGAATCGATCCCCTCCTCGTCGGCGAGGGCGATTTCGTCTCTCAGGCTCCGCACCGTGGATGGTGCCATCACCTCATCGGCGTCGATGATGAAGATCCATTGTCCCCGGGCGTACGAGATGGACTGGTTCCGGTGCAGGCTGAAGTCATTCTGCCAGGGATGATG
>JAFGSH010000005.1 GCA_016934695.1 Deltaproteobacteria bacterium | reverse complement strand
TGTCTATCTTCTCCATGATCTCCAGGGCCTCGGCATTCTTGATCAGGACGCCGGCCGTGGCGCCGCGTCCGGTCCCCACCATGATCGCGATGGGAGTGGCGAGCCCCAGGGCGCACGGACAGGCGATGATCAGGACGGCCACCGCATTGACGATGGCGTGGGCGAGGCGCGGTTCCGGCCCCCACACCCACCAGACAACAAAGGCGATCACGGCGACGATCACCACGGCCGGGACGAAATAACCCGACACCACATCGGCCAGCCGCTGGATCGGGGCGCGCGAGCGCTGGGCCTCGGCGACCATATTCACGATCTGCGCGAGGAGGGTCTCGGCCCCCACCTTCTCGGCCCGCATCAGGAGACTCCCCGTGCCGTTCGTGGTCGCTCCGATCAGGGCGTCCCCGGGGCCCTTCTCCACCGGGATTGGTTCACCGGTGACCATCGATTCGTCGACACTGCTCTCTCCTTCGATCACCGTGCCGTCCACCGGAACCTTTCCCCCGGGACGCAGCCGCAGCACATCGCCGGGTTTGACCTGTTCGAGGGGAATATCTTCCTCCGTCCTGTCGGCTCTGACGATCCGCGCGGTATTGGGGGCGAGTTCGAGCAGCATTCTGATGGCGGTGTTGGTCCGCGAGCGTGCCCGCAGTTCGAGGACCTGGCCCAGGAGGACCAGGACGGTGATCATCGCCGCCGCCTCGAAGTAGACGTGTACCATCCCGCCTTCCATCCGCATGGTGGGGGGAAAGACACGCGGAACGAGAAGGGCGACTACGCTGTAGGTCCAGGCCACCGACACGCCGAGACCGATCAGGGTGAACATGTTGAGGTTCCAGGTCAGGATCGACTGCCAGCCGCGGACGAAGAAGGGCCAGCCGCCCCAGAGAACCACCGGCGTGGCCAGGATGAACGAGATCCACTGAACGGCCCGCAGGGAGAGCCCCTCCGGCAGCAGGGCCGGGAAGAGATCGGCCGTCATGGCGAGGAGAAAGACCGGGAGCGCGAGGGCCGCGCTGATCCAGAAACGCCGTGTCATATCGACCAGCTCCGGGTTTTCCTCTTCCATGGTGACCGTCCGCGGCTCCAGTGCCATCCCGCATTTCGGGCAGCTCCCCGGGTGGTCCTGCATTACCTCCGGGTGCATCGGGCAGGTGTAACAGGCCGCCCCGTCGGCCCTGCCCTCAGGCGTCGCCGGTCCTTTCTTCAGGTAGCGCTCCGGGTCCTCCTTGAATTTCTGCAGGCAGTGCCCGCTGCAGAAATAGTAATCCTTCCCCTGGTACTGGTAGCGGTGCGGAGAATCGGCCGATACGTCCATCCCGCAGACGACGTCCTTCAGCGTCTCTCCCCCCGCTGTTTCCTCTTGCAGGTAGCGCTCGGGGTCTTCCTTGAACTTCTTCAGACAGTGTTCACAACAGAAGTAGTACTCTTTCCCCTCGTACCGGTAGCGGTGCGGAGAATCGGTCGACACGTCCATCCCGCAGACAACATCCTTCGCCGCTCCCCCTTCTTTCATCTGCTCTGAATTCATAGCATCCCCCTCTGGTGGCCTGCATCCATGACACTACACGTCAAAAATCCGTCACAACACCTACCCGCCGGCCACCCGAGCCCGTGCTCGGGCCTTGACGAAGGCGGCCACGGAAAGGTCCACATCCGCCGCCGTCGTCGCCCAGGAGCATACACTGATCCTGATGGCCGGTCTGCCGTTCCAGACGGTCCCCCCGCACCAGCATTCGCCTGACTCCTGGATCCCCGCCAGCGTCGCCTGTGTCTCCTCCTGCGTGTCGCAGGCAACAAGGACCTGATTGAAGACCACATCGTTGAGGATGTGGAACCCCTCGGCACGGAGCTCAACCGCGAACTGCGCCGCCCGTTCGCACAGACCGTCGACCAGCTCTTCGACACCCGTTTTTCCGAGCGATTTCAGCGTCGCCCAGAGCTCGACGGCCCGGGCCCGCCGGGACATCTCGGGGGTGTAGAGCATCCCGTCCCGCTCCCGGCTGTACTGGATATACGAACCGGCCGCCTGCATCGCCCCTATCAGGGCCTCCCGATCCCGGCACAGGACGATGCCGCAGTCATAGGGGGCATTCAGCGTCTTGTGGGCGTCAATCGACCAGGAATCCGCCCTCTCGATCCCCCGGGTCAGGAAGCGCCTGCCCGCGGAGGCTGCGGCCCAGAGGCCGAAGGCCCCGTCTATGTGAACCCACGCGCCGGAATTTCCGGCACGGTCACAGATCTCATCGATGGGGTCGAAGGAGCCGGTACTGACATTGCCGGCCTGGGCTATCAACAACGTACGCTCATCCGGCTCAGCCATTTGCGCCACATCGATGCGCCCCTGGCCGTCGACCGGCACCTCTTCGATATTCTCCCGGCCGAAACCCAGAAGCGCCAGCGCCTTGAACACGGACGCATGGGCCTGCCCGCCGAGGATGACGCGGAGGTGCGGGGCACCGAAGAGACCTTTCAGCGTGACATCCCACCCCAGGCGTTTCAGCAGCTCGTTCCGTCCCGCCGCGAGCCCGCACATCGTGGCGACCGACGTCCCGCTGACAAACCCGGCGGCCGTCCCGGAGGGAAGTCCGAGAAGATCGATCAGCCATCGTTCACAGAGGACCTCCAGCCGCGACACGATGGGCGACATGACGTAGAGGGCGCAATTCTGGTCCCATACGTCGGCCAGCCACTGTGCCGCCATGGCGGCGGGGACGGTCCCCCCGTTCACGAATCCGAAGTACCTCCCGCCGGTCTGAGCGACCGTCGCGGGGGAGCCGCATTCATGGAGCAGGCGCAGAATCTCCCCCGGATCGCCGGGCGCCCCGGGCAGGGGTTCATCGAAAAGGTCGAGACGACCGATGGCCTCCCCGGTCGGCACGACACCACGATCGTACACCTGATCCATGTAATCACAGGCACAGGCTCTGGCCTGCTCGAACAGACCCCAGTCGGCCGCCTGCAGACGCATCCGTTCCCTGATATTCAACCCCTCCGTCGTCATGAACCCTTTCCCCCCGCAATGATCTTGTTCCCTTCACAATCGCACGGCCGCCAGGAGAGACACCGCCGTTTCCGCCGGTGCAAGCAGGGAAATGGGCGGTTCATGAAAGGGACGCACGCGGACGACGGCCTCCAGCCCCTCTCGTCATCTGTACCTGCGTAAATGAGAGGAATCCACCGCCGAAGGTTTATAATAAACAACCTTTGGAACCGGTTGTCAATGGTTTTAAGGAGTGAGTCCTCCGCGTCGGGAGGGTGTGGTGCTGTATGAGAGGCCCCGTCGAATCACCCGGTGTTCCCGGGATCTTTCTAATCCGCCGTCATGATTTCCCGTACCTTGCGAGCCAGGTCTCTCAACCTGAAGGGCTTCTGGAGGAAGTGCACCCCCTCCTCCAGCACCCCGTGGTGGGCGATGACGTCGGCCGGATAGCCGGACATGAAGAGCACCTTGATGCCCGGCCGTATCTCGATGAGTCTGGTCCTCAGCTCTTTTCCGCTCATGTTCGGCATCACCACGTCGCTGATCACCATGCCGAGGGGGATGTCGGGCTTTTCGCAGATCGATACGGCGTCCCGGGGGGTTTCCGCTACGATCACACTGTAGCCGATGGATTCCAGCATCCCCTTGGTGATCTCGAGGACCATGGGGTCGTCCTCCACCAGGAGGATGTTCCCCTCTCCGGTCACCGCCGGTTCTTCCAGGGTCTCTTTCTGTACCTTTCGCTTCTCGGTCGTACGCGGCACGTAGATGTTGAAGGTTGTCCCGTGTCCCGGTTCGCTGTAGACGTTGATGAAGCCTTCGTTCTGTTTGACGATGCCGTAGACCGTGGCCAGCCCCAGGCCGGTGCCCCTCCCCGGCTCCTTGGTCGTGAAGAAGGGTTCGAAGATATGCTGCAGCGTCTCCTGGTCCATCCCCTCCCCGTTGTCGCTGACGGACATTCGAACGTAGCTGCCGGGCCTGAAGCCGGCATGGTTTTCGCAGTAGTAATCATCGAGAACGATGTTCCCGGTCTCGATCGTCAGTTTTCCCCCGCCGGTCATCGCGTCGCGGGCATTCACCGCCAGATTGATGAGGATCTGTTCGATCTGCGACGGATCGAACTTGACCGCCCAGAGATCTTCTCCGGGTACAACCTTCAGCTCGATATCCTCACCGATGAGGCGGATCAGGGTTTTCTCCGCATTGACGACCAGGTCGTTGAGATCGACGACTCTCGGAGCGATGATCTGCTTCCGGGAAAAGGCCAGGAGCTGGCCGGTGATGTTGCGGGAGCGGATGGCGGCCCTCTCGATCTCAACGATGTCCTTCAGGACGGGATGCTCCTTGGCCAGGCGCAGTTTGGCCAGGTCCACGTACCCCAGGATGACGCTGAGCATATTGTTGAAGTCATGGGCCACCCCGCCAGCCAGGCGGCCGACGGTCTCCATCTTCTGCGCCTGCATCAGCTGTTTCTCGAGATTATCCTTCTCTTCCTCCGCCCGCTTGCGATCCGTGATATCCCTGCCGGTCACGAGGATGCCGGTGGGTTCGCCGTTCCCGTCGTGGATAAAGGTGGGGGTGATCTCGATCCAGACGGTTCCGCCCTTCTTGTGATACGTCTCGATCTCGATGGTCTGCCTCCTGAGCCAGTCGGAGGGTTCTCCGCGGGATTCGCGGGCCAGGGCATCGGCCAGGAACTGCTCCACCCTGGTCCTGGATTCCGGCGTGATCCGTTCGCCGGCGGAGGCATTCGCGAGCTCGTCCGCGCTGTACCCGGTAACCCGTTCGATGGACGGGCTCTGGTAGGTGTACCGCAGATTCAGATCCACCGTCGCGATCATGTCCGTCATGTTTTCCACGATCATCCGGTAGCGTCTCTCGCTGTTTCTCAGCTCATCCGCCATCCTCTTGCGCTCCGTGATATCCCTGGCGGCAAGCAGAATCTCGACGGGCGTGCCGCTCTCGTCACGGATGAATGTTCCCGTTACCTCGATCCAGACCGTTCCGCCGTCTTTGTGGTACACCTCCACTTCCAGCGTCCTCGACCGGTGGGGGTCGACGGGTTCCCCCCCGAATTCCCTTTCCAGCTCTTCCGCCAGGACCTTCTCGATCAGGGCGTACGATTCCGGGGTAATCTGATCTCTCGGCGGGGTGCCGGTGATCTCCTCCGGGGTGTAGCCGGTGATCTGGATATTCGACGGGCTGCGGTACGTATAGTTGAGATTCAGGTCCATGGTCCAGATGATATCGCGCATGTTCTCCACGATCATCCGATAGCGCCTCTCGCTCTCCGCCAGGGCTAGCTCGACCTCCTTGCGTTCCGTGATGTTCTTTCCCACTACCAGGATTTCCGTGACGGTGCCCGCATCGTCCCGGTTGAACGTGCCGGAGATCTCAAGCCAGAAGGTGTGGCCGTCCTTATGGACCGCCTCCAGTTCCAGGGTAACCGCCCTGTTGGGGTCGAAGGGCTCACCGCTCGCCTCCAGCGCCAGCTCGTCCGCCAGCTTCCGGGATGCCAGATCAAAAGACTCGGGAGTGAGGAATTTCTGTAAGGGGGTCTTGAGCGTTTCTTCCGGGGTATACCCCGCCACCCACACAGCCGACGGGCTGACGTACGTAAACCGCAGATCCGTGTTGATGGTCCATACGATCTCGCTCATATTCTGGACGATCATGCGGTAGCGTTTCTCGCTCTCCGCCAGCGCCTGCTCCATCTCCTTGCGCTTCGTGACGTCGCGGGTGATGCCCCGGAAGCCGACCGGGTTCCCCTCCTCATCCCGCATGAGGTGGGCGCTCATCTCATAGAACCCCTTCGTGCCGTCTCCCTTGAGTATCTCGTAATCCGCCAGCTCGGCGGGGTGGCCTGTCCGGTATACCCCCTCGAAGGCCTTGAACATCCTCTCCGCGGTCTCCGGGGTGGCGTCGCGGTAGGCCTCAACTCCTATGAGTTTCTCTCTGGTCTGCCCCGATATCCGGCACATGGCGTCGTTGAAGAAGGTGAACCTCCCCTCCAGATCCACCTCCCAGTAGCCGTCCTCGATGCTCTCCAGGATGGTCCGGTACTTCTCCTCGCTCTCCCGCAACTGATCCTCGTCCCGTCTGCGCTTGAGCGCCATCCCGGAGAGATAGGCGAACGTTTTCAATGCGTCGTCCGGCACCACCGGCTGATCGCCCGACAGATAAGCAACGCACGTGCCCAGCACTTCCCCGGAATAATTAACGGCAAGGGCGATGAGGTGCCTGCATCCGAAAGCCTCCATGGCCGTATCGGAGACCTCCTGCGGTATCGTCCCGAATGAAAGTTCGCGGAGATCTTTGGGCCTTCCGATACCCTGAGTGATCATCTCTTCCATGGCAGCCGAGCTCACCGGCATGCTCATTGCGAATATCTCCGGGCCGAAGAAGGAACGTACGGTATCACTGGATACTGGATCAACTGATAGTGACGAGAGTTTCAAGGACTGGCCATCCCGATCATACAGCGAGAAGGTAGCGGCAATGGCGCCCGTGAGGAGGCGAAGGGATTCCGCAATCTTATTGAACAGATCATCCGTGCCGGATGCCTCGGAGAAG
>JAFGSH010000031.1 GCA_016934695.1 Deltaproteobacteria bacterium | reverse complement strand
TCCGCTGACATCCAGCCCCAGGCATGCCGTTCGCACATACCCCACCCCTTCCGCAGTCGCCTCCGAATTGCCGAACGCATGATGCTGCCCTGCATAAACCACCACAAAAAGCTGATCTCCCCGTCGGAAAGCAGCAGAGGAGATCCGTTGGAAACGGTCTCCGCCGATTCAGGATTATGCTTGAGGTTTAACATGGTGCCATCAGTCTCTGTGTTTCTGTCATGTTGCCTTTACGACACTCCGGTGATCATCCGTGGCGGAAAACGTGCAGAACGGTTCCCTGCCATGGTATATTCCCCTGGATTTTCGGATATGGCGACGGGCAAAGAAACCGCCTCGCGGAGGTTGATAGGCCGGCTGTAGCTCCCCCCGCATCGTCCTGATAGTTCTGTCACGACAGGAGTCATCAGCCTTTGTGGAAGGATTCCATTTCCCACATCTCCCTGCGCCTCATACATAAAGTTCCGCTCTTTGTCAATCATCCGTGACTGGTCGAACAGGATCGTGCCCCGGATTGTTTCGGGGGCAACTGCCTCCTCACGGAAATTCTTTTCCCCCGATAAAGCTCAGTATGGCAATGTGGATTCCTTTTGTGCTATCTTCCTCAGTATGATTGAGAAGCTGGTCACATTCGATTGGTCGGGGACCCTCAGCCCCGATGCCGTCCGGTTCGGGGAGGATGACAACCTGAAACGGGAACTGAAGAGAAGCGGCCTTGCCTCTCTGGGGGTTGCGGGCCCGGAGGCCTTCTGGAGGGAGATCGTCAATCCCACCTGGGAGGAGGGGAGCACCACCCCCACCGGTTATGGAGAGATCATTTCTCGGCGGATCGAAGAGGTTTTCTCCCCGGCGGTCTCGGACGATCAGATACGTCTCAGCGCCGCTCGCTTTGTCGACAGCTATCTGACTCACTCCCCCATCGACGGACGGTGGCGTTCCATCCTGGGAAAACTGGGCAATGATCCCTCCGTCATTACGGTGATCGCCACCGATCACTACGCGGAGGCGACCGGATATGTCGTTCGGCACCTCGGTGAGATGGGTGCACACGCGAGGCCGCTGAAGAATGTCTCCTGCCAGGCTGTATCCTTTATCGTCGCCAACTCCGCCGATGTGGGCGCGCGCAAGGCCGACCGGGCATTCTGGGAAGCACTCAGGGATTCTCTGCAATTGGACGCGTTGCGCAGCGTTCTGATTGTCGATGATTTCGGATTCAATGAAGGGGTCGGGGACAGCTACGCGGATCGCCGGAAGGTCGAGGACAGAAAGGGCGCGACCCTCTCCCTCCTGGAAGGGGTATTCGGTGTCCCGGTGTCGCTTGTTTCCTTTATGTGGGAGCGAGGCGGCAATTCTGAAAAAGATGAAAAGGTCCTCGGCGATCTCATCGCGCGGGCATCCGGAGAGATAGAAGGGTACCTGTCTGAACGGTAGGAAAGCAGCCTCTCACTCCGGCAGAGGCCTGATCAGTTCGCGGATCCTGCCGCTCTCGATGGCATCGAGAAATTCCTCACTCAGGCGCCTGCTCTCCTGTATCGACTTGTTCCAGTAATCCATGCGTTCCCTGTCACGTCCGAAGAAGAGACGGAAATCGTTCCGGTCGGGGATCTTTCCGTAGGGGAGCCTCTGTATGAATGCCTCGGTGGGGTGGAGGAGGAGCAGGTTTTCCACATGCGCGGGGTCCGGCTTCCTCCAGGGGAGATGCTTGTCGAACCATCCCGGTATGATGCGGTCCATGTAATGGGAAAAGAGGACGATCCCGTCGCCGTTTTTCGTGAAGGGCACATCCATGTGATAGTCGATGATCCCCCCGTCCCGGTAGGAACCCTTCGGGGCCCCCGGTATGCTGGTGACGCGTGACATGACCACGGGGATCGATCCCGATGCCAGGAGGGCCGGCCTGAGATTCTCCCCGGTGAGGGGGACCTTCCGGATGGGGAACCCGTCCATGTCGAAGAAGGGGGGGATATCCCTCCGGTCGTACAGGAGCGTCCTCTCGAAGAAGAGTCCCATAGACCTCCGGCTGACGAGATTGAGAAGGGCGGCAATGAGGAGTCCGGGCAGGAGCGCGCCCCTCCGGTCGCTTGCCGTCAGCCCCCGGCACCTGTTCGACATGATGTTCAGCCTGAGATAGGGGTGGCTCAGTATCTCTTTTTCGCCTCTCTCGCCGAGAAAGGTGTTCAGAAAGACGATGCTCTCGCGGGTGATCTCTTCCGCGGAGGGCCTGCCCGAGTAGTGCTGGCTTACGTAGGTGGCCTGAAACCGGTCGATGGCCTCCAGGGGCTTTTCCTGTGATACGCAGGCGAACCGCCAGGCGGCCGCGGAAGAACCGAGCAGAAAAAGAAGGTCCTTTCTGCCGGCAAACCAGGTCGAAAAGATGACACCGTCGAGGTGACCGAGGATGAGGCACTTGGGACCGCCGGCCGCTCCGGTGACAACCTTCACCTGATCGGGGCTCAGGCCGCCATCCCTGATCATTGCCAGGGCCTTCCTCCCCGCGGAGAACGAAAGATGTTTCAACATGGACTGCCGCTCCCTTCGCGCTGCCCTACGCGTGATTAAGGCCGCAATGCGGAAGGAATAATATGATTCGCCAAAGATAGCAACCCATTTTTACGGGTCCGGGCGGGTGTGGGTGTCCGGGTCTATTTCTTCAACATCAACTTCCATTCGTAGATCTTGTCCTGAGCGCTGCGGGCGTCCTTCGCGTCGGGCACGAGGAGCAGGTACTGTTTCATATAGGAGATGGCCGAGTCGAAACGCTTCACTTGCGCG
>JAFGSH010000030.1 GCA_016934695.1 Deltaproteobacteria bacterium | reverse complement strand
GCTTTCGATTTCTGAGGTCTTTGAGAAGATGTTCTTTCTCTTTCTCGAACCTCCGGACGATGATGAAGCGGGAACGTATGACATGGAATCCTCCATACGGTTCGATGGTTCCATGAAAGGCGAGGTGCGGGTCTTGCTCTCCCGGAATATGGCGAAGGCCATGGTACAGAATATGCTGGGCTTGGAGGAGGACAAGATCATCCCGCAGAGGGTAGAGGACTGCGCGAAAGAAGCGGTGAATATGGTCTGCGGATATTTTCTCGGCAGGTTCGACAGCACGCGGGTCTTCACCCTGTCGGCGCCGGTGTTCAGAGAGCCGGTCGGGGATCTTGATTTGACGGAAGATGCCTGCAGGCTGGATTTCGATTCGGACGGCAGAAAGGCCGGGGTGATTGTTGCGGTTGATTGAGGATTCGGCAGAGCAGCCCATGGCATATCATGTTGTGGGGTGCGCGACGGGAACAAGGGTTGTATGAAGGAAAAAGATGTTCGACTGTATGAGTATTATCTGAAGCCGGGGTATATATTCCTGAACAGGGAACCGTCCGTCATATCCACCGTTATCGGTTCGTGCGTGGTCGTTTCCCTGTGGGACTGCAAGAGGCGGTACGGTGGGGCGGCTCATTATTCACACCCCTGCACGGATGACAAACGGGAGGCGACCGCCCGCTATGGGAATGTGGCGGTGAGCCATCTCGTACGAATGTTCTTGAGAGAGAAGGCCGATATAAGAAATATCAGGGCACAGATATTCGGCGGAGCTGCACTGCCGCAATCGGCCGAATGCAGGAAAGTGGCCGGAGAGAATATCAGGATCGCCAGAAGCGTCCTGGGGAGATTCAAGATCAGGATTGTGTCTGAAGATGTAGGTGGTGATGTGGGGCGAAAGCTCGTGTACAACACCTTCAGTAATGAAGTTATCGTCTTCAAGGCGGAAAACCTCCGCCGGGAAGATTGGTACCCGTATGTGAATGGCAGGGAATAAACGGGGCTGAGATGATACCGGCAACGGATATGGTCGGTGATATCGATTCCATCCCGCACTCCCTGATAGGAGAACGGACCCTTGCGAAAGATACGAGTATTGATTGTTGATGATTCCGCTATCGTGAGGAAGATATTTTCCGAGGAGCTTTCAAAAGTCCCCGATATCGAGATTGTGGGGACTGCCCCGGATCCTTTTATTGCCAGGGACAAGATCGTCATGCTGAAGCCGGACGTCATAACCCTGGACATCGAAATGCCGAGAATGGACGGGATAACCTTCCTCAAGAAGCTGATGAGGTATTATCCCCTGCCGGTGATCATCGTGAGCTCCCTGACGCCCAAGGGAGGAAAGCTCACGCTTGAGGCGATGGATATCGGGGCCGTGGAGGTTATTGGAAAACCCGGGGGCTCATATACCGTCGGGGATATGATCCCCCAGCTGGTGGAGAAGATCATCGCCGCATCGAAGGTGAGGATCGTCAAGAGAGACCTTGAGGAACGGCCGTTACCCACGCAGCCTGTCCCGGTCAAGGCCCTGGCAAAGACCTCCAACAAGGTCATCGCCATCGGCGCTTCGACGGGGGGGACGGAGGCATTGAAGGCCATTCTGACCAGGATGCCGCCGAATTCGCCGGGAATCGTGGTGGTGCAGCACATGCCCGCCAAGTTCACGACGGCCTTTGCGGAGAGGCTGAACGGCATCTGCCAGATTACGGTGCGCGAAGCCCGGAATAACGATTCCGTCAATCCGGGGACCGCACTGATCGCACCCGGTAATTATCATATGCTCCTGAGAAGAAGCGGGGCCAGGTATTATGTCGAGGTCAAGGACGGTCCCATGGTCCATCATCAGCGCCCCTCGGTTGATATCCTTTTTAAATCGACCGCCCAGTATGCGGGGCCGAATTCGATCGGCGTTATCCTGACCGGGATGGGGGCGGATGGGGCGGAAGGCCTTTTGGAGATGAAACAGGCGGGGGCGAAAACGGCCGCCCAGGACGAGAAATCGTGTGTCGTCTTCGGAATGCCGAAGGAGGCCATAAAGTTAGGGGCCGTTGATGCGGTCGTAGCATTGGATCAGATGGTTGAAGAGATAATAAGGATGGTGTGACGTATGAACGATCATGATTCTTTGACGGTTTTGATTAACAATCTGGCTTCCGATTTTTTGTTCATCGACGGCAAAGAGATTGATGTGCCCACCGCAGGAAAGTTCCTGAATACCCTTGACGGGTTGGTAAAGGAGGCAGACGGCCGCAAGATGGTTCAGTTGAAGCAGGTCGCCGGTTGCCTCAGCTCTCTCTTGGAAAAGATTGTCCTCAACAGCGTCGAGGACAAGAAGGCTGGTTTCAACGCCCTTGAGAAGGGGATCACCCTGATGCAGGAGATCGGTGAGAGCATCAAGAATACGGGAAGCTATGAGGGGAGCATCGAACCGTTTACCCAGGTGATCAACGTCCTTACGGGAGAACAGATAGTGGCGGATGTGGCGGAGGCATCTCCGAAGGAGTCCCAGCCCTCTCAGGCGGTTCAGATCGGAGATGAATCTCTGATACGGGATTTTATCGTCGAGGGCCTCGAGTATATTGATGAAATCGAAGTGAATATCTTGAATCTGGAGCAGGATACCGAGAACAAGGAATACATCAATATCATCTTCCGGCCCTTCCACTCGATGAAAGGGGTGGCTAGTTTCCTGAACCTGGAACAAATCCGTGAGCTTGCGCACAGCCTGGAGACCATCCTGGACAAGGCGAGGAATGGCGAGCTTCAGGTGACCCCAGGATTTATCGATGTCATCCTTGACGGGGCGGATGCCCTGAAGGCGATGATTATTCAATTGAGAGACAGCCTTGAAGGGAAACCGGTGCAACCGCTGGAGGTTGATCTCCCTGCCCTGAGGGAGCGGATAGAGGGTATCGAAGAGGAAAGGGACGACGCCCGGGAGAGAAAGAGGGTGGGAGAGATCCTCGTCGAAGAGGGCTCGGTCACGGAAGAGACCCTGGAAGAAGGACTGAAGATTGCAGGAGAGACGGTTCCGCCGAGGAAGATCGGGGAGACCCTGATCGCCGAGGGAAAGGTTACTCCCCGACAGGTCTCGCAGGCCCTGAGGAAGCAGGCGGGTCAGACGATGGATACCGGAGCGATACGGGTTGACGTCAGGAAGCTGGACGACCTTATCGACATGGTCGGCGAGCTCGTGATTGCGCAGTCGATCATCAGGCAGAACCAGATCGTGCAGTCGAACGGGGACAGCAAACTGGCCAAGAGCATCGTCCAGCTGTCCAGCATCACATCTGAGATACAGAAGACATCCACCAGCCTGAGAATGATCCCGATCAAGCAGACCTTCCAGAGGATGGCCCGTTTGGTGCGGGACCTGTCCAAGAATACGGGAAAATCGATCGGCGTTGTCATGGAGGGCGAGGAAACGGAGATAGACCGGAACATGGTGGATGAGATATATAACCCCCTCGTCCATATGATACGCAACGCCGTCGATCACGGCATAGGATCTCCGGAAGAACGGGTCAAGCAGGGAAAGCCCGAAAGGGGCACGATACAGCTCCGGGCGTACCACAGGGGCGGGAACATCGTCATTGAGATATCGGATGACGGAAAAGGCCTCGACAAGAACAGCATACTGAAGAAGGCCATTGAGCATGGCGTGGTTGACGGTTCGCACACCCCTTCGGATCAGGATATCTACCGGCTGATCTTTCACCCCGGTCTCTCGACGGCCAAGAAGGTGACGGATGTTTCCGGCAGGGGGGTCGGGATGGATGTGGTAAAACAGTCAGTGGAAAAGTTGCGTGGGAAGATAGAAATTGATAGTGTGCCCGGTGAGGGCTCCACATTCATCACCCGGTTTCCCCTCACCATGGCCATTATCAACGGCATGATCGTGCGCGTGGGGGGTGAGAAGTACATTATCCCGACGGTTGCGATCAGGCAGTTGTTGCGTCCCGAGCAGAAATCATGCAACACCGTAGCCGGGAAGGGTGAGACGATCAATGTCATGGGACATCTCATGCCGTTGGTGAGGCTGTATGATGTATTACATATAAAACCCGAACACGAACACCCCTGGGAGGCTGTAGCGGTGGTGATTGAAGGGGAAAACGGGGCAAAGTGCATCCTGGTGGATGAAATCATTGGCGAAGAGGAGGTTGTTATCAAGAGTCTCGGCGAAGGGTTGAAGGGGGTCCGGGGTGTATCCGGAGGCGCTATTATGGGTGATGGCAGCGTAGGGTTGATACTGGATCCCGAAGGTGTGTTCGAATTAAGCGAGATGTGAGAGATAAAAAAACAAGAGGAGCACGGTCATGAGTCTTGATAAGAATATGAGGATTCTGGTGGTTGATGATTTCGCTACGATGAGGAAGGTCATCAAAAATCTTTTGAAACAGGCCGGATATAACAATATCGTCGAGGCCGAAGACGGCGCGGAGGCCCTGAAGGTTCTGAAATCAATGAAGGTGGATTTCGTCATATCCGACTGGAATATGCCCAACATGAATGGCCTTGAGTTTCTCAAGGCCGTCAGGGCTGATGCCGAGCTTTCCGGTCTGTCCTTTCTGATGGTAACGGCGGAGGCCCTCCAGGAGAACGTTGTGCTGGCAGTGAAGGCGGGCGTCAGTGACTATATCGTCAAGCCCTTTACCGCTGAGACACTGAATGACAAGATCGAAAAGATCTTAAAGAAGGCCTAGGAGGAAGCCATGGATGTCAGATTTATAAACCCTTTTTTGACGGGGACGATGAATGTGCTCAGGACGATGGCTTCTGTCGAACCGCGGCCGGGCAAACCGTATCTGAAGAAGGACAGTCTTGCCACGGGCGATGTCTCGGGGATCATCGGCCTGACCGGATCGGTAGCCGGGTCAATGGCGCTGAGCTTTTCCGAGAAGGCCATTCTGAAGATTGTATCGAACATGCTGGGTGAGGAACTGACGGAAGTCAACGGCGATATTACGGATGCCGTGGGTGAGATCACCAATATGGTTTCAGGGGCATCCAGGAAGGAACTCGAGGCGGTCGGTTTGACGATCTCGGCCGCAATCCCGACGGTCATCTCGGGCAAGGGCCATTCGATCAAACATGTCCTGGGGGGGCCGAGCCTCATTATTCCCTTTGAAACGGATCATGGGCCTTTTGTCGTGGATGTGTGTATCAGCGATGTAAAACAGTCCAAGTGATAAAATCATCAATAAATCAAAAAGCCTGTAGCAATTCATACTAAAAATGGGGATGCCATGGAGAAGAAACTTGTTAGGGGGGAACAAGTAGACCGGAGACTCCATGCCAGCAACTATCTGAATGACGTGTTCAGGCATATCGACGCGCCCATTGTTGTCTGGAACAGGGAACAGAGGATTACCGTAGTCAACGAGGCCTTTGCCGGGATGAGCGGCCATGCCGAGTCGGAGATGATCGGGCAGCCCCTCGCGATGTTGTTCCCTGCAGAGAACCGTTCCGAATCTCTGCAAAGGATCGAAGATGCATTGCAGGCAGAGGGACTCGTGGAGATCCCGATTCTGCGCAAGGATGGCGCTGTGCGCGTGGGACTGTGGAACGTGTGGGTCATCTACGGCGGAGACGGCGAGACACCGGTCGTAACCGTTGCCTCTGGGCATGACATCACCAAGCGGAAAAAACTCGAGGGACAGCTCCTCCATGCCCAGAAAATGGAAGCCATCGGTATCCTGGCGGGGGGCGTCGCGCATGATTTCAACAACGTCCTTCAGGGTATCTCGGGGTATGCCCAGCTTCTTTTGATGAAAAAGCCGCCGGGTGATCCCGATCGGGACTACCTTGAACAGATTGAAAAGCAGATCCGGGTGGCAACCAGACTGATCGAGCAGCTTCTGATCTTCAGCCGGAAGGCGGAGAAGAAGATCAGGCCGCTGGAGTTGAATCGAGAAATCGTCAGGATCATAAAATTCCTTACCGGAGTGATCCCTCCGATGATATCTGTCGAGACGCATCTGTCCGACGATCTTGAACGGATCAATGCAGATCAGGTGCAGCTGGAGTTGGTCATCATGAATCTCGTCGTCAATGCCGGCGATGCCATGCCCGACGGCGGCAAGCTCGTTATCGAGACGCGGAATACGGCCCTGGATGAGTGGTACTGCAGAGATCACGTAGGCGCCGCCCCCGGGAGGTACGTATTGCTGACTGTCTCCGATAGCGGATGCGGCATGGACGGGGAGACGCTGGAACGCATATTTGAACCCTTTTACACGACAAGAGAAATCAGCAAGGGCACCGGCCTCGGGCTTGCCATCGTGTACGGGATTGTCAAGGATTATAACGGGTATATCACCTGTTCCAGCAGGCAGGGTCACGGGACCGTCTTTAATATTTACTTCCCGGTGTTCGGGGGCGGTTCGGCAAGTGAGGAGCGTCCGGTAGACCGAGGAGAGACCCCGGTAGCCCGTGGCTGCAACGGGATCATTCTGGTCGTCGATGACGAGAGACCCATTCTTGACATAACGTGTGATATCCTGGGCCAGTATGGGTATACGACACTGACGGCGGAAAACGGGGAGGAGGCCATTGAGATTTACGAGAAACAGGGGGATCGCATCGCTCTCGTCATCCTGGACATCGGAATGCCGGGTATGGGAGGGTACCGGTGTTTTGAAGAGCTTGTGAGGATCGACCCCGCGATCAAGGTTATCGTCACCACCGGATATTCCGCCAGCAAGAGGGTGGAAGAGATGCTCAGGGCCGGCGCCGCCGGTTTCATCGGCAAGCCGTATCGGCTGATCGATATGGTGAAGAAGGTGAAGGAGGTTCTGGATGAGGGATAGGCCCCTACCCGAGCTGGTACCTCTTCAGTTTTTCCACGAGGGTTGTTCTGTTCAGTTTCAAGAGCTTTGCCGCCCTGTTCTTGACCCCGCCTGATTCCTCCAGGGCCTTCTGGAGCAGATTTTTTTCAAACTGACAGATCGTTTCGTTCAGATCGAGGCCGCTGTCGGGGATCTCGATGTCGCTTGTGATTCCTTCGGTCACCCCTGCGTTCAGCCGTATCTTGGGGGGGAGATCCTCCAATTCTATCGAGCCGTACTCCTTCATAACCACAAGCATCTCGGTCAGGTTCTGGAGTTCCCTTACATTGCCCGGCCAGTGATACTTCATGAGACAATCCATAGCCTCGGGCATCAGTTTTTCCACGTTCTTCTTTTTGAGCTTGTTGAATGTCCTCAGAAAGTGGTTTGTCAGGACCGGTATATCCACCTTCCTTTCCCTGAGGGGTGGGAGGTGGACAGGGATGACATTGATGCGGTAAAAGAGATCCTCCCTGAATTTTTTTTCCGCCACGGCCTTTTCCAGGTCCTGGTTTGTTGCGGTAATGATTCTGACGTCCACATCGATGGTTTTCATCCCTCCGATGCGTTCGAACTGCTTCTCCTGTATCACCCGCAGCACCTTTACCTGCAGGGTGGGGCTCATGTCGCCGATTTCATCGAGAAAGATCGTTCCCCCGTGGGCCAGTTCGAACCGCCCCGTTCTGCCGCGTATCGCCCCGGTAAAGGCGCCCCTTTCATGGCCGAACAGTTCGCTCTCGAGGAGTTCCTCGGGGATCGCTCCGCAGTTGACGGTGACGAGGGGACCGTTTTTCCGGTCACTGTTGAAATGCAGCGCCTGGGCGATCAGCTCCTTGCCGGTCCCGCTTTCACCGTAGATGGCAACGGTGCTGTCCGACGCGGCCACCTTCTTGATCTTTTCGACGACGCCTTTCATGCCGTCGCTGTACGATACGATCTTCCCGAAGTTGTATTTCTTCTCAAGGTGACCCCTGAGCACGATGTTCTCATCCCTCAGTCTTGCGTGTGAGAGGGCCCGTTTCACGGCCAGATCGACGAGATCCTTCTTGAGGGGCTTGGTGATATAATCAAAGGCCCCCATTCGCATGGCATCGACGGCGGTGTCCACGGTCGCATGCCCCGTGATCATGATGACGATGTTGTCAGGATTGATCTCTTTAATGAATTTGAGCAGTTGCAGGCCGTCGGCGTGGGGCATCTTCATATCCGTGATGACCAGATCATATTTGTCGCAGGGAAAGGCGTCCATTGCCTCCCTGCCATCTCTGACCGCTTTCACCTCATATCCGTCTTCGTACAGGAATTCAGTCAGATTTTCTCTACTGAGATCGTTGTCTTCCGCAAGCAGTATCTTGATCTTTTTCATGGCAACCCAGTTTGATAGTCGGATTAAATCGTTTTCTCCCGGATTGGTGACGGTTCTCGTTCTTTGAGAATCTGGAAGCCGTATCGATAACAGAAACCCCGTTGCGGGGGATTGTCAATGAGAAAACCCCCGATACGCGCCCGATTCTATGAGATGGAGCATTTTATAGCAAGAATTTTCTTGTTGCATTCGTGAGGCATGGTGTCTTCGGAGGGGAGTGCCCACGGGGGCGATCATGGTGAGGTGATCGTGCATCGCACGCAATTAATCGAAGTAATTGAATTTTATTGGGATCGGCCGCCGGACGAAAGGGGGCGCCGATCCCTGTGTTGATCCTTGTGTCGGGCACGGGTGCTTCACGACACTCTCGAACGGACCGTGCCTTCTTCCATCGGAACCGGGACAACCGGCTGCGGAGGCCTCTTTCTCGTGTTGACTTTGGCCGGTTGTCTGTGGCAGATTAGCGCGGTATCTGCCGCTCCGAAAAAAGATGCGGTGAGAGAACGATTACGACAGGGAGGGATGTATGGCTTCGAAGGATAAGGATGCACGGGATACCCAGAAGGCTTACTGGGAGGGGGCATTGAGCCGCCGCCTGGAGGTTCTGCATGAGCGTGGCCTCGATCGTGAGACGATAGCGAAGGATGCCTCCGTCAGAAAGTTACGGGCCCAGATACGGAAGATCGGAACCCGGCTCGCCGTCATAGATACAAGAAAGAAAAAGACGGAGGAAATGGCCCGAATCAAGGCCGAGAAGATGGCCCTTCCCAAGGAGGAAAAGGTCAGAAAGAACAAGAACGGAGAAGAACCTGCTGAGATGAGCAAGCGTCAGCAGAAGCTGGAAAAGAAATTGGAGAAGAAGAAAGAAAAGAAGCAGGCACCCCTCCAGGACGAAGAGTGAATGGTAATCCGGCAAGCATGAAGAAACGCCCACCGTTCTCCAATCGGTGGGCGTTTTGCTGTGCCTGTGTCTAGGCGTCTTGTTTTCTCTTCCTCACCAGCCCCAGCCCTGCCAGGCCGCACCCGAGAAGCAGCATGGTGGTCGGTTCGGGAACCGGTGCGCTCGACGTTCCGACGTTGAACGTTATCCCGTTGTTATAGAAGTGACAATCGGGATCGAATCCAAGTCCGAAGACGGCGTCATTTTCCAGGTATGCGATCAATGTACCGATCTCGGATGCGTCGAAGGAATATGTTATGTCCTGCGCGATGGCCGGGAGGTTTTCCCAATGCTCCAGTGCGATCTGTATCCCGGTATAGGCTCCGCTCTCGAAGTAGGATCCGCCGGCTGATCCGTCCCATCCCCTCCCCACACCGTCGAGTGCCGTATCGAGAAGGCTCAGATAGAGATCATTGGAACCCCAGTCGTAATTTCGTATACCGTGAAAGGTCACGGATGCGGACGTGATGGTCTCCCCTGTGGGGATCGCCCAGTCGTCTTCACCCCACGCGTAATAATAGTTGTGATCGAGGTCGTACAGGTCGCCAAGGTTCCATTCGAATGTCGTGGCGCCGGCGACCCCGGACAGAGACAGCACAAGTATTGTTGAAATAATACAGAATAATTTCTTCATTGCCCGGTTTCCTCCCGTCGATTTTTTTTCCGGCCCTTGCCGTTCGTTGTTCGTATCGTGGCTCCTGTTTTCTCAGATACAGAACCCATTGTAAATACTACTAAAGTAGTATTTTTGAGTGTTTTCGATACGTTAAGCGCAGGTCTGCCGCTCGGGAGGGGTGTTTGGAGGTCGTTTCCTTCGGTGGGGGCCTTGTCGGATGACTTGCCGCTCGTGGAACGGAGAAATGCTCGGGAGATGGCAATGACCGGGAAGGGGGCAACGGAGAATGGGCCCTCGGTCGGGTGGAAGGGGCATGGTTAGAGGGCTAGGGGCGTTGCACCGGGGTCGGCTATCGTGCCCCCTGGAGGTGTGGGTATCAGATATGGCTATCTGGGGGGTGGAACACGGGGAGACGTTCACGGAAAGGGGGAGGTGGATTATCGGAGTATGGCTCTGATACCCTCCTGCAGGAGAGCGAGCCGGTTTTCCAGCCTCCCCAGGATCTCTGCCAATTCCCGCCCGACGTCATTCCTGTCCTCCCGGGCGGAGTTGTGGATATTCAACCCCTGATTGATCCGGTAGAGCGTGGTTTCGAAGGCGTGTATCTTTTTCTCGATATCACGGCGGATTGCTGGGTCCATGCCCCCGCCATCCATTCCCATGCGAACGGTGGTGGGGGGTGTGCTCCTCGGGTGCGTCTCTCCGATCGGGATCCCGTTCACATCCCCGTCTGTCACCACGTCCTCGACAACCCGTTTCCCGATGGTCTTCAACTCATCGGCGTAACCATAGATGAGGGCGGCCTCAGATATTATGTTGGCGGCCCTCGGGATCCCTCCGGAGTACCCGTAGATGGAATCGACCGCTTCGGAATCGAAGATTTCGGGGTCTTCACCTCCCCCTGCATACCGCAGGCGGTGACGGATGTACCGGCCTATCTCATCTCTGCCCAGGCCGTTCAAATGGCAGGAAACCGTGACCCGCTGGACAAATTCCCTCACCCTGTTTTTCTGAAGTATCCGTCTCAGTTCGGGACGACCCACCAGGATGATCTGCATCAGGTAACGCCTCTCGGCCTCCAGATTTGCAAGCATCCGTATCTCTTCTATGGCTGCGTCCGTCAGGTTCTGGGCATCATCTACGATCAGTATCACCCTGCGCCCCGCGCTCCGTTTCCTTAAAAGAAAATCGCGGAGTATCACCGCCGTTTCTGCCGTATCGACGCCGGTGACGTCCAGCCCGAACCGGCGGCAGATCGTCTCCATACATCGCTCCGTCTGTGCGTTTTTGGGGTTCAGGACCCCGATCGTGAAACGAGCTGCCTGTTCTCTGAGAAGCAGGTTGACGAGGGATGTCTTGCCCGAGCCGGGCTCCCCCGTGACGACCATGAAACCTCTGTCTTTCTCGAGTGCGTATTCGAGATGTCTGTAGGCATCGGTATGGTCCCTGCCCATGAAGAAACAGGCCGGGTCGGGTGTCATCCGAAAGGGGTTCTCTTTGAAGCCGTAGTAAGCCTTATACATATGGGCTGCCGGGTTTTCTCCCTGTCGTGTCATACATGGGTGATCCCTTCACCGTTCCGGGGAAGGTGAGGAACCGGCCCGTACTCGTTTCCCGGTGTTCACCAGAGCCGGGGTGCCTGGAAGCTCTTCATCCGCCTATCATACTTCCTATTGGAATAAAAGAGGGTTTTGGTCACCATGCCGTAAAGCACCGCCCACAGGCGGGCCGGACACGTGATGATGGTACGGCGCACTTCTCGTCCCATCCGGATGGATGGTGCGGCCGGTTGGCGGAAACGGTCATGCGGGATACCCGGTGATCTCCCTGATCCGCTCGTAGAGGGGTTTCAGGCGCCGGTACATCTTTTCATAGACATCGTGGTAGAGCCGGGTATAGAGGGCATGGTTTTCGGTATTCGGTTCGAACACCTCGCCCACGTGTACCATCGCCTTCACCGCCGATTCGAAATCGGCGTGCAGGCCGAGGCCCACGGCGGCATCGATCGCCGCCCCGAGCCCTGACGTTTCATAAACATGCGGCCGGGCAGTCGGCAGTCCGAAGATATCCGCGGTTACCTGCATGGCGTTTCTGCTCTGTGAACCTCCGCCGGATACGCGGAGACTGGTTATGGGGATCCCTGTCCGCTTTTCTATCCGTTCCTTTCCCTCTCTGAGGGCATACCCCAGTCCCTCCAGGATGGCCCGGTATACGTGCCCCTTCGTGTGCACATCGCCGAAACCGATGATGGCTCCCTTCGCTTCCGGTCCGGGGAGCTTGAGCCCCGGGGTCCAGTAAGGCTGCAACACCAGCCCCATCGATCCCGGGGGGATGTCATCCACCAGCTTGTCGAAGAGGGTCTCCGGGGAGACCCCCTGCAGGGACGCCTCCTGCTCTTCGCGGTAGCCGAATTCCTTCTTGAACCAGCTCACCATCCAGAATCCGCGGTAGATCTGCACTTCTATGGTATGATACGCCGGTATCGCGGAGGGGTAAGGGGGGAGGAGGGGAATCGGTTCGACATATTTCCTGCTGGTGACATTGATCGTGGCGGTTGTGCCGTAGCTCAGGCAGCCGATGGAGGGATCGAGGCTCCCCGAGCCGATCACCTCGCACGCCTTGTCCGTCGCCGCCGCTATGAGGGGGAGGCCCTCGGGAATGCCCGTCTCCTCTGCGGCCTTCCGGCTGATGCTCCCCAGCGGTTGGCCGGGGGGGATGAGCTCCGGAAGCATGTCACGCTCCACGGGAACGGCCTTCCATTTCCAGTCCCACCCGGGGGCCCAGCGCAGCCTCTTGTAGTCAAAGGGGATCATGGCCACCTGGCACCCGATGGAGTCGACAAACTCCCCCGTGAGGAGGTAGGTGAGGTACCCGGAGAGGAGGAGGTATTTGTGCGTCTTGTCCCAGATCTCGGGCTGATGGGTGCGGATCCAGTTCGACTCCGCCTCGGCCTGGAGATAGGAGATCGTGCCGTTGAGGCGGGCGAGCTTGAAGAGCAGGCCCCAGAATCCTCCCAGGGGAGGCAGTTCGCGGGTCTTGCGCTGGTCCAGCCATACCACGGCGGGGCGGAGGGGAGTACCGTCCTTGCCCACGTTGATCATCGTGCTTCTCTGTGTCGTGATGGAAACGCCGGCGATCCGCTCCCGGTAGTTCCCCCGGTTCCATAATCCCTGGCATGCCCTGCAGAGGGCCTCCCAGAAGACGGCGGGATCCTGTTCCGCCCATCCGGGGTGTTTCGAATAGTAAGGTTCAAAAAAGACCTGTTGGCACGCTACCACCTTCCCCTCCAGATCAAAGAGGAGGGCCCTCAGGCTCTGTGTCCCGTTATCGATGGAAAGAAGCAGGTCCCTGTTCTCCATGGTGTGCCTCCGGTTTCGGCCTGTGCTCCTATCGTTTTTTCCCCGGGATCGAACAGGCGCGATCCCACAGTTCGAGGTAATCCCCGATCTCCTGCTTCCAGCGTCTCCTGTCCCACGGCAGCGATGATTCGCACAACTTCTGGATCCGTTTGATATATGTCTTCCCCCCGCCTGGAGTCAACAGTCCTATCCGGACCCGGCGCAGGAGGAGATCGGCAAGGTGCCGGATCTGTTCACGCCGGGCGACGAAGGGTAACTCCGCCCACAGCGTCAGGGTCCCCGGGATGAGGGTAAGAT
>JAFGSH010000029.1 GCA_016934695.1 Deltaproteobacteria bacterium | reverse complement strand
GGACGGGGGTTGTGCCCCGATGTCTCCATCGTGAAGAGCCACGACATACAGGAATCCCAGGAGCGGATTCGCCGGCCGTCCTCCTTCTTGACCTCGTCGGTGATGTCGAAGCAGTGACAGGTGGGGCACAGATACGTGCAGGTCCCGCAGGCAAGGCAGCTCTGATGGATCGTATCCCAGAAGGGGTGTTCGAAATTCTCGTCCATCCAGGGTTTGATCGCGCGCGCCGGGATCGCCCCGTTGACCTCCTGTTCGGCGGCTGCGGACAGCTCCTGTTTTTTCGCTTCTAGCGCCTCATCCGCGGCCGGGAGGTCACCCATTTTCTTCAGGAGCTCTTCCCCCTTCGGGGTCACGACCTCGGCAAGATAGCTGTCCCCCATATCGATGAGACTGACATCGGCCCCTTCCGACGAGAAGGGATGCCCGTCCACGGAGGTACAGAAGCAGGTGGTGTAGGGCGGCCGGACACAGGCAAGGGAGACAATCGTCGTCTTGTCCCTGCGGTCGATATAGTAGGGATCCTGGTACTTTGGATCGTTAAAGATGTTATCGAGGAGGACAAAGCTCCTGGCATCGCAGGGGCGGACACCGAAGAGCACCGCCTCCTGAGCCTCTCCTTCCGCCGTGGCGAGCTCTTTTCCCCGCTCCGTCCTCATGTATCGCATCATCACTTCGGTCTGGGGGAAGAAGCAGTTCTTCGGGGCGTTCTTCGTATTATCGAAATCCAGGAGCGGCTCCATCCCCTCCTCCAGAACCCTGAAAAGGACGCTGTCCTCATCCCGGACGGGGGCATATACCACCATGCTCTCTGCCATCTGTTTGATTATACCGGCCAAGGCGTCTTTCTTTATGACTCTCTTTTCCATATCTTCCCTTAGTTGCCTCGTTTATCGTATCAAAATGTAAAGACCCTACAGCAAACCCAGCGATGTCAGGAGGGGCCGCGGGTCGACGTTGTGCATCTTGAACCACGACTCAGGTCCCTTCAGGCCGAGGGCGAGGGCGACAATCTCGGTGAAGTAGAATACCGGGAGTCTCACGTCTTTACTGGCCCGCGTGTCCAGATTGGCGAAGCAGACCGGACAGGCCGTTACAACACAGTTCGCCCCGGCCTCAGCGGCCATCCGCATCATCTTATCAACGAGGCGGACGACTACTTCAGCCTTGCTGAGGGTCAGGCTCCCCCCGCAGCAGTCCGTCTTGCACGACCAGTTGCGGACATCGGCCCCCAGCGCGTTCAGGATTCCGTCCATCATATAGGGATTCTCGTAATCGTCGAACTGGCAGATCTCGGGGGGTCTCAGGAGGAGACAGCCATAGTAGGAGACCGGCTTCAGACCGTCCAGCTTCCTGACTACCGCCTCGCTCAATCTCTCCGGCCCGATGTCGTTATAGATAATGTCTATCGGGTTCCTCACCGCGACGCTGGCATCATAGCGCGCACCGATAATCCCCTCTATTTCGGCCTTCAATGAAGCGTCTTTTTCCAGGTGGTGCTGGGCGCTCTTAAAGCGATTGAAACAGGCCGCGCAAGGAATCATCACGCTCCCCAAACCATCTTTCTGTGCGGCGATGAGATTACGCGCCGGGAGAGCGACGGACAGCTTGAAATTGGTCATGTGGGCCGAGGATGCACCGCAACAGGACCAGTCATCGACCTCTTTCAGCTCGATCCCCAAGGCGTCGCTGACGGCCTTTACCGACTGGTCATATTCCTTCCCCGTGGCATGGAGTGAACATCCTGGATAGTATGAAACTTTCAACTACAGCCTCCTTGAACATCATGTGTATATTTACTTACCCGTTGCTTTGAATATTCCCCTGACTGATTTCATATCCTTAGTCCTGGGAGAGACAGGTTTGATCTTTCCCTTCATGAACATGCTCAGCCCCAGCCCCATGTCGGAGAAGAGATCCCCCGATTTCAGCTTGTACTGAACGAGCATCATGGGTTCATTGATGCGTCCGCCCATTTTAATGCTGGATAAGAAAGCCTCATGGAACTTGAGGACATTTTTCTCGCCCGCCGCCACGCCCTCCTCGATCACCATCTCTCTCAAGGTATCCATCATCCGGGCGATATCGACATCATTGGGGCACCGCGTCACGCATGTTTCGCATGAAGCGCAGAGCCATATGGTGGAGCTGCCCAGCACCTCATCCTTCATCCCCATCTGTATCATCTTGATGACGGTATTGGGATTGTAATCCATCGCAAACGCGACGGGACAACCCGCTGTGCATTTCCTGCAGTGGAAACAACGTTGTATGGGAACTCCGTCTATTCTGTCGTTCACTTCTTCTAGAAAGGTGTTCATGGTATCTCCGTTATTTTATGGCTCAAAGATAAACTCTTCTTTGTCGTGCTCCGTAAAAGCACCCAGGGAAGGAATACTTTCCAGTGATTCCCCGGCCCGGTGGTCAAAGAGCTGAAGATCGTCCTTGTCCAGCTTCTTGAGAAACTTCCGCAGGTCGACCCCCATGGGGCATACCTCCACACAGGAGCCGCAATCAACACACCGGCCCACCATGTGAAACATCCGCATGAACTGGAACACCTGGGTGTCGGTTTCGTCGATGCCGGCCCCCACCCACCGGGGCTGGTTCTGCTCGACGAAACAGACCTTGCAGTAGCAGGAAGGGCAGGTGTTGCGGCACGCGTAACACCGTATGCATTTAGCCATCTCCTTGGTGAAATAGGCCCACCGTTCATCGATCGGAAGCTCTTCAAAGGCCTCAACTTCTTCGTATTCCCTGTCAGCGCCGGGCATGGGCGGGGCCGCATCCCCGATCATCACATCCGATATGACGGGATTGTTGAAACGGCAGGTGAGACAACTGCGCGCCAGCACCTCGCTGACGGGGATCTCCTTCTTGCCGTCCTTCGTCTCCACGGAAAGGGCGCCGCCTGCAACCGTACAGGCCGTTATCTCTGTGCCGCCCACCGCCATGGATAGTTTCTTATTGGCAACATATCCCGTGCAGGGAACTCCTATAATAAAGACCTGATCCCGGTCATACTGTTTCTCCTGGAGATGGATCACGAGAGACCGGGTCGTACACCCGCGGGCGACGATACCCACTCGCTTCTTGGTCCGATCTTCCGGCTTGGCCCTCTTCTGGGATTCCTTGTGCGCAAAGATGATGTCATGGGCATACTTTGCCAGATTCACGGAGCAGAACCGGTTCCAGACAAGCCGATCCGCATCATCGGGGTTCGTTATGAAGCAGGGTATCGTCTGGAAGGGAAGCGTTCCCTTTTCATATCCCACGACGACATCGACCGTCCCTTCGGCAAGGAGTTTCTTCGCCTGTTCCCGCACTTGTTTCTCTATATTTTCCACCGTTGTCGATTCCTCGTTCCTGTTGTTTGACGGTTTACAGTTTCTTCACCAGCTTTTGAGCCGGGCCCAGCGCCCGCACCTTCTCGGTTACTCCCTTGATGACCTGTGAGAATTTTTCTCCTTCCGATGCCGAGACCCAGGTGAAGATCGTCCGGTCGGGCTCGATCCCTACATAGGAGAGAAAATTCTTCAGCATGGCGAATTTGCGCCTGGCCGACAGGTTCCCGCTGATATAGTGGCACTCACCCGGGTGGCAACCGGAGACGAGGACACCGTCCATCCCCTCCTGGAGGGCCTTGATCACATAAAAGGGATTCACTCTCCCCGAGCAGGGGAGCCGTACCAGCCTGACATTGGGGGGATACTGCAGCCGGCTGATGCCGGCCAGATCTGCTCCTGCATAGGTACACCAGTTGCACACAAAGGCGATTATTTTCGGCTCCCAGTTTTCGTTCGCTTTTTCAGCCATATATTCCTCGTTCCATTTCTTACAGGGCGCTTATCTGCGCCAGGATTTCCTCGTTGTTGAAACCGTTCAGGTCGATCGCGTTCATCCGGCAGGATGCCGTACACACCCCGCACCCCTTGCACAGAACGGCATTGACGACGGCGCACCCTTCAGCCGCGCTCACCTCCACAGCACCGAAGGGACAGTTTGCCTCGCACAGTCCGCACGCCATGCAGCGATCTTTGTTGACGTATGCGGTCTTCCCTTCGGCCTCGATAAAGTCCTTAGTCAGGATCGTGCATGCCCGGGAGACAGCCGCGTTGGCCTGCGTCACGGTCTCCTCGCTCAGCTTCGGCGAGTGCGCCATCCCGCACATGAAGACACCGTCGGTGGCAAAGTCAACCGGCCGCAGTTTCACGTGGGCCTCAAGGAAAAACCCGTCCTGATTGACAGGAATTTTAAGCCATTTCGATATCTCTTCGTTGGCCGGGTTGGGAACCACGCCGACGCTCAGGGCCAGTATATCGGTCTCCAACTCCACCGGCTGATTCAGGATCGGATCGAATACCTTTACCCGGACCTTCGAGCCGTTGCCGCTCACCTCCGGCTTCCGGTCTTCGTTATAACAGATGAATCTGACATCGGCCTCGCGGGCCTTCCGGTAGTAGTCCTCTTTCAGACCGTACGTCCTGATATCCCGGTAGATGATGGTCACTTCGCGGTCCGGATTTTCCTCCTTGAGGGCGATGGCGTTCTTCATCGCCTCGCTGCAGCAGTACCGGCTGCAGTACGGCCGCTCGTCGCACCGTGAACCGACGCACTGGATCATGACCACGCTGTCCGCGCCGGTTACCTTGGCGTCTTTCGCGTGGATGAGGCCCTCCAGCTCGCGCTGCGTGACGACCCGGTCGTTGGTTCCGTACAGATATTCCGTCGTCTCGTTCTCGTAGGCCCCGGTCGCCACGATGACGACACCGTGCTCGAATGTTTCCTCTTTTCCGCCGGCCTTGATCGTCGTCTTGTAGTTGCCGATGAATCCCTCGATCTTCTCGATCCCGGCACCGGTATAGATATGGATGAGATCGCTCTTTTGGACCCGTTCCAGGAGACCGGCCAGGTGCTTCACCGTATCGAGCCCCTCGAGGGTGCGGTAGAGTTTCTTGTAGTTGCCGCCCAGTTCGGCTTCCTTCTCGACGATGTGGGTTTCGAAACCCTGATCGGCGAGCGAAAGAGCGGCGGTAATCCCGGCAAGCCCCCCTCCGAGCACCAACGCCGCCTTGTTGACGCTTAACTGCCCCGGTTTCAGGGGTTTCAGATACTGTGCCTTGGCGATGGCCATGCGGACCAGGTCTTTCGCCTTTTCGGTGGCCGCCTCGGGCTCATTCATGTGGACCCAGGAATCCTGATCCCTGATGTTGGCCATCTCGAAGAGATAGCGGTTGAGTCCTGCTTTTTCGCAGTTCTCCTGGAAGAGCCCCTCATGCGTCCGCGGCGAACAGGATGCCACGACGACCCTTGTCAAGTTGTGCTCCTTGATCATCTCCCCCATCTTGACGGCGGTGTCCTGAGAACAGGTAAAGAGGTTGTCCTCGGCATAGACCACGTTGGGGAGGGTCTTCACATATTCGACCACCTCGGGGACATTGACCACGCCCCCGATATTGATACCGCAGTGGCAGATAAAGGCGCCGATCCGGGGACCG
>JAFGSH010000028.1 GCA_016934695.1 Deltaproteobacteria bacterium | reverse complement strand
TAAGTCTTTCTCCTTCACCTTGCGCCGCGAGGGGATGATCTGCCTGCTGATCGCAGCGGCCATCCTTGCCGTGTACTGGCAGGTCGGGGATCACGCGTTTATCTCTTTCGACGATCGGATGTACGTCACCGAAAACCCTCATGTCCGGGCCGGACTGACCTTGGAAGGCATACGATGGGCGTTCGTCGCCACGGACGCCCATAACTGGCATCCGGTTACCTGGCTGTCTCACATGGTCGATTACCAGATGTACGGATTACATCCAAAGGGTCATCATCTCACCAATGTCATATTCCATATGCTCAATTCGATCCTGCTGTTCTTAGTGTTTACGCGGATGACGGGGGCTGTCTGGAAGAGTGCCTTTGTTGCGGCGCTCTTTGCCATCCATCCCATCCATGTGGAGTCGGTGGCCTGGGTGGCGGAGCGGAAAGATGTCCTGAGCGCCTTCTTCTGGATGCTGACCATGGGAAGTTACGCCTGGTACGTTGAGCGCCCGGCGGCGGGGAGGTACGCCCTGGTCCTGCTGTTCTTTGCCCTGGGTCTTATGGCCAAACCCATGCTGGTGACCGCGCCATTCGTTCTGCTTCTCCTCGACTACTGGCCTCTCGGGCGCCTGCGGAACATTTCACAAGACTCAGATGAGAAACACCCGGGAGGCACAGAAAGCGAAAATAGGAAAACCCGGAAACAACCCGCAAAACATGCGGCACCATCGAGTACAATCACAGGGCTCGTTCATCAGTGGAAACTGATACTCCCCTTCCTTCGTGAAAAAATCCCCCTCTTCGTACTGGCAGCGGCATCAGGTGTGATTACCGTCCATGCCCAGCACAACGTCATGAAGTCCTTTGAGCTTTACCCGTTCGGCACGCGCCTTGCCAATGCCCTGGTTTCCTATGCAAGCTACATGGGAAAGATGGTTGTCCCCACACACCTGGCAATCTTCTATCCCCACCCCGAGGGCACCCTGGCGATATGGCAGATTGGCGGTGCCGCAGTGCTGTTGCTGGGTGCAACGACAGCGGTATGGATGTTGCGGCGATCCTATCTGGCGGTAGGCTGGCTGTGGTATCTGGGGACGCTCGTCCCGGTTATCGGTTTGGTGCAGGTGGGGCTGCAGTCCATGGCGGACAGGTATACCTATATACCGCTTATCGGCCTTTTTGTTATCGTTGCGTGGGGTATTCCGGAGCTTGCGGCGAAATGGCGCTATCGAAGCACAGCGCTCGCCGTATCGGCAGGCGTGCTCGTATCGGTTCTTATGATGATGACGTTTGCGCAGGTTAAGACCTGGGAGAACGACATCACCCTGTTTCAACATGCAACCGGGGTTACGGAAGATAACTGGTGGGCGCATTACAACCTGGGCCTTGCTCTCGCCCAGAAAGGGGACAGTGACACAGCCGTCCGGCATTTTGAGGAAAGCCTCCGCATCGAACCACGGAGACCGGATACGTTGATGAACATAGGAGTAATACATGCCAAACGCGGAGATATCGAAGCCGCTGCTGATTATTTTTCGAGGGCGTTAGAGATTCAGCCGGACAATCTGCGTGCGCATCTCAATGCAGGACTGGCTCTCCTTCAGGGGGGCAAGACAGACAAGGCCGTATCTCATTTCCGTGTGTGTTTGAGGATTGCGCCCGATCATCCGGAGGCACACTACCATCTCGGGTTGGCACTGGCCGAGAGCGGGGATACGGATGGGGCCATCAAATATTTCTCCAATACGATACGCCTCACGGCAGGGCATGCGCGGGCGCACAATTCGCTCGGGATCGCCCTGTCACGCAAAGGAAGGGTTGCGGATGCCGCCGCCCATTTCAGGGAAGCGGTGAAGATCAACCCTGATTTTGCCGAAGCCCGTACCAACCTCGAAAGGGCGGAAGTAGTCCTGCATGAAACCGACAGAATAATTGAAAAGCTCCGGATGCTCCTTGCGGCTCATCCGGGAGATCATACATTGCATTACGATCTGGGTATCGCGTATTACAGGAGGGGAGAATTCGATGAGGCCGTTCATTACTACCTGAAGGCGCTGTCGATCAATCCTGATGCGGTGCAGGTCCTGAACAATTTGGCCGTTGTGTATATGATCCAGGAGAAATACGCGGAAGCGATCTCTGTGTTTAATAGGATGGCGGAGATCCAGCCGGATAATTCCCGGAACTACTACAACATTGCCTGCCTGCATGCCAGGCAGGGCAGGGAGGAGGAGGCTCTCTCCTTTCTCGAAAAGGCCGTGGAGAAAGGGTACGACAACTGGGAGTTAATCAGGACGGACAGAGATCTCGACGGTATCAGGCACCTCCCCGGTTATAGAAGACTTGTGGAGGGGCATCGGTGATCTGTCTTCCGGCCTTCAGCGGTGTTACAGTTTGCTCAGCCTCCTCCGGACCTGACGTTCCCGTCTGGACCGTCTCCGTGCGGTTCCTTTCTTCCTTGTTCCGGATCTCGGAGTGATACCATCGTTCTCTTCGGGCGCTTCATCATCGGAGGGCATACTCGCTATTTCCTTTCCCCCCATCCGCTCCTCGAATTCGGGGGAGGAAATCGCCACACCCCCCGCCCTGGTGACCGCATCCGCTACCTCCCTGTCGGAGCTGACGACGACAAGCTCGGTCCCCCGTTCCACCCGTGCCATCCTCTTGATGACCTCGTCCGCCGTCTCACCTCTCCGTGAATATATAACGGTAACACCGTCCTCCCGGAGGCGTTCTTCCTTCGCGGAGCCGTCCAGCCACCCGTCGAAGACCACCGTCACCCGATGACCCTTCGATCTGCGGTACGCAGCGACCCGGCGTATCAGCTCGCTCCTCCCCCTCTCGAGGCCGAGTCTCTCGATGCGCCGGAGGGAATCCGATTGCCTGATGAGGTTGTAGCCGTCGATGATGATGTGCATGGTATGCCCTTCAAAGAAAAGGGACGTCCGGCGGCTCCAGGACGTCCCCTTGACCGCGCCTGTCCGGTCGATCACCCGTCCAGGATGGCCTTCATCTTCCCTATGGTCGCCCCGTAGTCCCCGCTGAGGAATATGGCGGACCCCGCGACGAAGATATCGGCGCCCGCCTCCTTCACGGCCTCGATGTTCCGGAGGGTGATCCCCCCGTCCACCTCGAGAAGGGCGTCGGATGGAAGGCGGTCCAGCATCGCCCGCGCCTTCCGTATCTTGGGGAGCATGCCTTCGATGAATGCCTGTCCCCCGAAACCCGGGTTCACCGTCATGATCAGGATGAGATCGATATCCGGCAGAATCTCTTCGATCCCTGCGAGGGAGGTGGCGGGATTGACCGAAACCCCCGCCTGCGCTCCCAGTTCTCTGATCAGGTGGACCGTCCGGTGGAGGTGGACGGCCGCCTCGGCGTGCACGGTGATGATGTCGCTTCCCGCCTCCGCGAAGTTCCGGATATACCGGTCGGGGTCCTCGATCATGAGATGGACGTCGAGGGGAAGGCGCGTGACCTTTTTGATGGAGGCCACGACGGGAGGCCCGATGGTGATGTTCGGCACGAAGTGACCGTCCATGACGTCGACATGGATCATGTCCGCACCGGCGTCCTCGACGGCCCGGATCTCATCGCCGAGTCTGCTGAAATCGGCGGAGAGTATGGATGGCGCGATCTTTTTCATGTCAG
The DNA here is from genome assembly GCA_016934695.1 of Deltaproteobacteria bacterium. The sequence goes on along the minus strand of JAFGSH010000028.1, from coordinate 456 downwards.
AATTTCATGATGATGGAATGGACGGCACCCGTATCGACTTCCTTGAGGGCCAGCCGGAGCTCGCGCGGCTCATCCTTCGCCTCTCCGGGGAAGAATATGAACCCGTGGGAGACGTCGTTCGAGGGTGCAGGCCGGTCTTCGAGAGATCGATTGCGCAGGTCCTCCCCGATCCGGTGGGACACCTCCCGGCTGGTCAACCCCTTCGCCCCGCCCATGGTGACCCCTGCGGCGGCGCCGACGGCCGCTCCCTTCCCTGCAGCCTCACCCACATTGGTTCCGGTGACGATTCCGATCGCCGCCCCGATGACGGCCCCGGCCGCACCCGCCAGCAGGCCGGATTGCGCCCCTTCGGGAAGGATCTCACCCAGCTCGGTCTTCTTTTCTATCCGGTCGTACGCCAGATCCTGGCCCAGAATCGGCCAGAGGTTGCTCTTGACATCCACCAGATAGGTCCTG
>JAFGSH010000004.1 GCA_016934695.1 Deltaproteobacteria bacterium | reverse complement strand
TCTGCCTCAATTCGATCGATGCCGACGGCACAAACGACGGGTACGAGATCACCCTGACCGCTCTCATATCGCGGGCCGTCTCCATCCCGGTCGTCGCCTCCGGGGGGGCGGGCGAGCCGCGGCACCTGTACGATGTCTTCACCGAAACGGACGCCTCGGCGGCGCTGATCGCCTCCATGGTCCACTACCGGCGCTATACCGTGCCCCGGATCAAGGCGTATCTGGCAGAAAAAGGCGTCCCTGTCCGCGAGCGCATCTAGCTGATACCATTAGCTTTTCCTGTAAAAAGGAGGCTTTTTGCTTGACATATCACGCCCATTACCTTAACTTATGGCTATGAATACATGTCAGAGCAATGACAGGAGGTGTGGACCATGAGCGAGGATGTGCCGTTACACCGGCATACCGTTCTGATGGGGTGGATAGGATGCCTCGGCGGAGCGGTCATGCTCTTGATTATTCCAGGATTAATACATTATTACAGCCATCTGCATGTACCGAGTGGCGTCACCGTATCTATAACCGCTTCCTCTCAAACCACAGAACGGAATCAATCTCCATACACAAAGGCCCAGGAAACCGACCCGTTATTCCGCTCCATTATACAAGAGGCATCGGATCTCTACGAGGTTGAGCCCGAACTCATCCAGGCCATTATCATGGCGGAATCGAGCTACAATCCCAGGGCCGTCTCCAAGAGGGGGGCGCGCGGGCTCATGCAGCTCATGCCCGCGACGGCAAAGGCCCTCGGTGTGGAGGACAGCTTCAATCCCGAGCATAACATACACGGCGGCGTCCGATACTTCAGACAGCTCCTCGACCGGTTCGGGGGGGACGTGAAAATGGCCCTTGCGGCGTATAACGCCGGCAGCAGGAAGGTCAGGGAATACCAGGGGATACCGCCGTTCAAATCCACAAAATACTATATCACCCGCGTCTTTTCCTACTACAATCACTATAAGGAAGCGGACAGGGTGTAACGGGCCGCCGCCGTATCAAAACAGGTACGACAGGCCAATGGTCAGCCGGTATTGGTTTTCGTCTTTGACGACGGGACTGCCGGCGGCTTCGCCAATGAGCCGGTCATACCCCGCACCGGCCTGAACCCCCCAGTGCCGATCCAGTCTGTGGATTACCATGATGTGCAATCCGAATGATTTGAAGCCGGGACCCGCATCATACCCCGGCATGCCCGACCGGGCGGACTGGCCCGGTGAGACGCCGAAATGTTCCTCCATATAACCGGAGCTTGCAAAGGTTGTTTTCAGCAACGGCTTCACGGTGGTTTCTTCCGCTATGCGCACGGCATACCCGAGGCCGAGATGCACCTGAAAGCCGGTATCGTGGCCGGTGATCTGCTCCTCGTAGCGCGCATCAAGATCGGCATCGCCGATCGTCCATGCAAACAGCACATTGGCGGTCGCGCCGTCGTCGATATTGCCCAGTCCTCTCAGGTCGTCGGAATCGTCCTCATCCCGCCCGAAGGCGTAACCGACGGATATGCCAAGCTTCAGGGTATCGCGGTTCCACACATAGGCCCCCACGCCTCTGTGCGCATTCACGAAAAATGTGTCGCGGAAGGTGACGTCGATAAGCGGGAATCCGCGTAATTCGTACTCATCGGACCCCTCATACGCCGGTGTATAGATGCCCATCGCGCCGATACGGACGGACCAATCCGTTGCATGGTCCGGGCGCCGGTCCTGTTCCTGCGGCGGTGCGGCGGCCGCAGTTCCGCCGAAGACCATGAATGCCGTCGTCACGAGCACAACAATGCAGAAAGTGCGGTGATGCATGATCCTCCGGTTTCGGGTCGAGAGGAGCCGGCTCCTCTCGCTTACTCCCCTCCGCCCAGTACCGTGTAGAGGGTCACCCGGCTGATGAACTCGGCCAGGCGAAGCGAGATCAATCCCTGCTGCGCGCTATAGAGCGCCCGCTGCGCGTCAAGGACGCTCAGGTAACTGTCGACCCCGTTTTCATAGCGTTCGTTGGAGAGGCGGTATGTCTCCGCAACGGCATCCACCAGGGATTGCTGCGCCGCGACCTGCCGGTCGATGGTGCCGCGGACGGCCAGGGCGTCCGCCACTTCCCTGAAGGCCGCCTGGATCGCCTTTTCATACTGGGTCAGGACGATCTGTTGCTCCGTTTTGCTGACCCGCAACGCGGCCCAGGTGCGGGCGTCGAAGATCGGCATGGTGATCTGCGGCACAAAACTCCAGGTAGCCGATCCCGAGCTGAACAGGCCGGACAGTTCGGAACTCGCGGTTCCCACCGAGGTGGTCAGGGAGATGCGGGGGAAAAAGGCCGCCCGGGCCGCGCCGATAGAGGCATAGGCCCCCTTGAGCCGGTGCTCCGCCGCCATGATATCGGGCCGGCTCAGCAGCACCTCGGAGGACAGCCCCGGAGAGATCGATTCGGGAGGGGAAACACCGCCCAGGTCTTCAGGGAGAAGCGCTTCCGATACCGGGGCACCGGCCAGAAGATTGAGGGCATTCCGATCCTGCTCCGTCAGTTGCGTGTAGCGGGCGACGCTCCCCCGGGCCGCCTCCACCTGCGCCTGCGCCCGGCGCAGATCCAGCTCGGTTGCCAGCCCGACGTCATACCGCTTTTGAATCAGCGCGTAGGCGGCCTGCTGGGAATCGAGGGTGGACTGTGCCAGTCCGAGGTTTCCCCGGTCCGCCGCCAGGGCCAGATACGCGCCGGCAACCGAGGATATGAGCGAGAGCTGCGCACTGCGGTGAGCCTGTTCCGTGGCCAGAAATTCCTGCAGGGCCTGATCCTTCAGGTTGCGGAGACGACCGAAGAAGTCGATCTCCCAGGACGCGATTCCCAGGGAGACGCTGTACTCCTCCGCTATCCTGGATTTTCCGGTGCTTGACAGATCGGCCGGCACCCGTTCCTTCGCCATGGTTCCTGCCGCATCGACCGAGGGAAACAGGGCGGCCCGCTGGACACCGTACAGGGCCCGGACCTTCTCGACATTCAGGGCGGCAAGCCGCAGGTCGCGGTTGCTATCCAGGGCGGTCCGGATGATCGCCTGGAGTTTTTGATCGGCAAAGAAATCCCGCCACCCCGGCATGGGGACCACCGCGGCTCCGGCTTTTTCCCGGCCGCTCTCGTAGGCCGCCCCCTGCGGCCAGTCGCCGGGGATCGGTGCTTCAGGCCGTGCATACTCAGGGGCCAGAGAGCAGCCACTCAGAAACAGGGCAATCACAACCACTGAAAGGGACAAGGTCTTATTCATGTCATCGATCCTCTGATGGATTTACATTCGTTGCCTCGGACGATTCCCTCTTCCTCCGCCTGCCGAAAAACCGTTCGATCAGGACATAAAAGAGGGGCGCGAAGATAACCACCAGGACGGTGGCGGTCACCATCCCCCCCAGCACGCTGGTGCCGATGGAGTTCTGGGCACCGGCGCCCGCCCCGGTGGTCAGCGTCAGGGGGAGGACCCCGAAACCGAAGGCGAGCGAGGTCATGATAATCGGGCGGAACCGGAGCTTCGCCCCCTCCAGGGTGGCGTCAACGAGCCCCATACCCTTCTCGAGCCCGGTCTTGGCAAACTGGACGATCAGGATGGCGTTCTTGGTGGCAAGGCCCAGAGTGGTCAGGAGACCGATCTGGAAATAGACGTCGTTTGCCAATCCCCGCGTGCTCGATGCGATGATACCGCCGATGACGCCGAGAGGCAGAACCAGCAGAATCGAGATCGGAATGGTCCAGCTCTCGTAGAGGGCCGCCAGGCACAGGAAGATCACGAATATGGAGAACGCGTACAGGAGCGGTGCCTGGGAGCTTGCCATCTTTTCCTGGTAAGAGAGCCCGGCCCAGTCGAAACCGATACCCCTGGGGAGCTTCTGCACCGCCTCTTCCATGGCCTGCATGGCCTCTCCCGAACTCCTCCCCGGAGCCGGCTCTCCCCAGATATTGATGGAGGGGAACCCGTTGAAGCGGGCCAGCCGGGGGGCACCGGAGGTCCACCTGCCGGAGGCGAAGGATGCGAAGGGGACCATCTTCCCCTGGGTATTCCTGACATACAGTTTGTCCAAATCCTTGGGGAGCATGCGGTGGGAGGCGTCCGCCTGGACGTACACCTTTTTCACCCTGCCGCCCTGGATAAAGTCGTTGACATAGGCGCCCCCGAAGGCCGCCGCGAGCGTCCGGTGGATGGAGGTGATGGGGACCCCCAGGGCCCCTGCCTTTTCCCAGTCCACATCGACCCGGTATTCCGATACATCCTCCATGCTGTTGGGCCGGACGGCAGTGAGCCGCGGATCGTGTGCCGCTACGTCGAGGAGCTGGTACTGCGCCTCCATGAGCTTCTGATGTCCGAGACCGCCCCGGTCGAGGAGTTCAAAATCGAACCCCTTGGCGCTGCCCAGCTCCATGACGGCAGGAGGGGGAAAGGCAAAGATCCTGGCGCCCCGGATACCCGCAAGGGCCGCCGTCGTCCGCCCGGCGACAGCCTTGACCCGGAGGTCTTCCCGGTCACGCAGTTCCCAGTCCTTCAGCTTGACGAATACCATCCCGTTGTTCTGCGCTCTTCCGGAAAAACCGTAGCCAACAATGACCATGGTGGACGCCACTGTTTCTTTCTCGTGTGTTTCAAAATAGGTCTCGATCTGCTTCGTGACCGCCTTGGTCTGCTCCAGTGTGGAGCCGCTCGGCAGAATCACCTGGACGAACAGCGTCCCCTGATCTTCATCGGGGAGGTACGCGGTGGGCATGCGCACAAAGAG
>JAFGSH010000290.1 GCA_016934695.1 Deltaproteobacteria bacterium | reverse complement strand
TCAGGTCCGCCTGATTGTTTTCCGCCAGCGAGACCGCACGCGCAACAGCAGATGCCTGATCCACGGTCGGTTCGCTCAGGTAGAGGATGCTTTTGAAACGTTTCATGGATACCCTCCCGCTTATATATTTTGGGAGCAAGTCACCCCCAGGAAGTGCACCGTTACACAGGGGCCAGGTTCTTCAGGTCTTTGACAGGCCCGGCCTTGCCGATAACGATCAGACAATCCCCGCCGTGCAAGGGCTCCGCAGGATTGATCGTCGTGATCTGTTTCCGGCCTCTGCGTATGCCGACAAGGGTCGCGCCGAACTTTTGTCGAAAATGAATCTCCGCCAGAGACTTGCCTGAAAGGTCCGAATCCTCCGACACCTTGATTTCGGCAATCTCAAAGCGATCCGTGTCTTCCGCATCTCTCCGCGCCTCAAGCTGATTCAACATGTTTTTTGCATCTTTCAATCCAGCCGGGTGCCCCATGAGGAGCAGGCGGTCTGCCGGGAAAATCCTGAAGTCCGGCTCCGGCTCGTAAAAAATGCGCCCTCCCCGGCTGACCGCCAGGATAGATATTCCCGAAGCCGATAGCGGGAGCTCTCGGACGGTCCGCCCGGCAGCCGAAGCATCCGAACGGATACGCAACTCAAGAAACGAGACAGGCCAATCAATGCTCTCCGGCAGGAATTCCATCGCATAGGTCAACGCGTCGGCCGCCTCTTCCGTTGCATCCCTGAAGGGCCGAAACACCAAATTGGCGCCGGCTTCTTCGAACTCAGCGGCTTCCTGGCTGTTTGTCGCCGTCAAGGCCACATTTCCGGCATAACCATCCTTCCTGAGATTACGGACAAGTGCCAGATTCATCTGTTTGGAACGAACGGTGCTGAGGACCCATCGCGCCTTTTTCAACGGCAACTGTTCATGCATCTCCGGGTCCGCCATGTCTCCGTACAGAACAGGCACCCCCCTCTTGCGCCACTTATCCAAGGCGCCGGGGTCGAAGTCAATCCCCACGGTGGCATTCTTTCGCCGGAGAAGGTGTTCCATCAGTCCGCTGCCGTAATTGCCCAATCCCACCACAATGACGTCGACCGCTTCCGCTTTCACCGGGGTGTCTATGGCCGCCTCCCGGTAGGGATTGCGCCTTTCGAAAATCTTCAACGGGGAGGAAAGAAAACAATAAAGCGGGTAGGAATAGAGGATCATGTAGGTGGACAGGAATATGGTCACCACCCCCACGAGGGTGATCAGCCCCACCGTCTCTTCGGTAATGTGGCCGATGCTCAGGCCCAGGGCAGCCACAATAAGCGAAAACTCGCTGATCTGCGCCACCGTGAGGCCGGCCAGGAAGCCGGTGCGACGGCGATAGCCCATGGCTCCCATGATGATCAGGACAATGATCGGGTTGCCGACAAGTACAAAAATCGAGAAAATCAGCGATGCACCCAGCTGCGAACCCACCATGGACCAATCCAGGCGTGCGCCCAGATCGATGAAAAAAAACAGGAGGAGAAAATCCCGGAGACTTGTAAGCCGTGCGCCAATCATATCCCTGAAGGGAGTGGACGCCAGTGAAATACCGGCCAGAAATGCGCCGACCTCCTTGCTGAATCCCAACAGTTCGCCGCCCGCTCCGAGAAGGACCGCCCATGCGATGGAGAACAGCGTTAACAGTTCCAGCGAATGCGCGAGGCGCCGGGTGAGGTACGGGATTACATATTTCATCAGCAGAGCGACCGCGCCCAACAGTCCCAACCCCTTTGCGGCAATCATCAAGACCGAGAAATACCCGGACGTGTCTCCGGTAACCGATGCCCCCACTGTCGTCAGGCCGACCAGCGCCAGAATGGCGGCGATATCCTGTACAATCAGAAAACCAAGAGCGATCTGGCCGTGGAGAGAGTCGATTTCCTTTTTGTCGGAGAGGAGCTTTACGATGATGATCGTGCTCGAAAACGTAAGCGCAACGGAGACATAGGCGGCGCTGAGATACGACATGCCCATGCCAACGGCCATGCCAAACCCGATCAGCGCCGTAAACACGATCTGCCCCAGGCCCGTCGCCAGGGCGACGGGCCCGGTGGTCCGGATCAGATTCAGATCGAGTTTGAGCCCGACGATAAACAGCAGAAGGGCTATGCCGATATGGGCCAGAAGCTCAATCTGTTCATAGCTGTGTATGATGCCGAGAAACGACGGACCGGCCAGGATCCCCGTTGCCAGAAACATGATGATCAGGGGCTGCCGCAATTTCTGCCCTATGATTCCGGCCAGCGTCGCAATCCCCAGAATAGCGGCTATTTCAACGAATACATTTTCACCGAACATTTCTTACAACCCCTTGGCATCCACATAACGACTGAGCTGAGGCCCGAAGGGCCTGCCATTCCCGACGCGCGCACCGATTTGGGAACAACTGATATGTCTACTTGGCATGTGCCGATTTCCTTCTCAAGACTACCCTATTTTACTCACAATGAAAAGACGAACTCACAGCGAAAATCGACACAATTGAACTTTCACCAGTGGGCATTTCGTGGTAACAAAGCCAACCTTGATACGCTCAGCTATCGGAACCATTCAGATTTCAAGCTGCCATCCCCCTTCGGTAGCGCGCGGCCGTGCTCATCTGAGGCATCCGTATCGGTAAGGCAAACAAAAAACGTCAAAACAGCGGGACTTCACGCGCCAAATCAGGTATAGAGGAGGCCAGGTGTTATGCACCGGACGGATATGGCAGAGATGGCGGGATGATCAATAACGAACAGGCGGTGAAGGGCATCTTTCTCCTTGTTTTTTTTCTCATCTACGGCGGGGTTCACCTGTACCTTTTCCTGGGGGCGCGGGCGTCGCTCGCCCTCGGGACGAGGAGCGGCATCCTCCTGGCGCTCTTCATGTTCATCATGGTCCTCGCGCCCGTTATCGTCCATGTGGCGGAACGAAGCGGCTTGCAATCCCTCGCGCATTTCTTCGCCTGGACGGGATACAGCTGGATGGGCTTTGCGTTCCTGCTGTTCTGCCTTTCCCTCGTCTTCGACTGTTATCGCATCCTGATCCACCTGGGGGCGTACCTCTCCTCCCTCAATCCATCCACCGTCATTCCTCCCGCGCGCTTGCGCTTCATCACGCTGGTGATCCTGGCGGCCGTTCTTGTCCTGTACGGTTCTTTCGAGGCCCTGCAGATCAGCACCGAGAGGATTACCATACGGACGTCAAAGGTCCCGGAAGAAGTGGGACGGTTCAGGATTGTCCAGATCTCCGATCTGCACCTCGGCATCATCGTCCGGGAGAAGCGGCTGGAGCGGATCCTCGAGGAGGTCAGGGCCGCCGCCCCCGACATGCTCGTCTCCACGGGGGACCTGGTCGACGGCGAGACGAACAACATGCTGGAACTCTCGGAGCTTCTCCGGGCGATCGACCCCCCATACGGGAAGTTTGCCGTAACGGGAAACCATGAATTCTATGCCGGGCTTGACCAGTCGCTCGCCTTTACGAGGAGAGCGGGGTTTACGGTCCTGAGAGGAGAGACGGCAGAGGTAGGAACATTTCTGACGGTGGCGGGGGTCGACGATCCCACCGGGAGGATCTACCGGACCCGTGAAGGGAGGCCGGAACGGGAACTGCTGGCCGGGCCGCCCCTTGACCGGTTCAGCGTTCTCCTCAAGCATCAGCCGGTTCCGTCGCCTGCCCCCTTCGACCTCCAGCTCTCGGGGCACACCCACAAGGGACAGATATTCCCCTTCACCCTCATGACCCGCCTGGTCTTCCCGTACAACAGCGGCCGGCACGAACTCGCGGACGGGTCTACGCTGTACGTCAGCAGGGGATCGGGGACGTGGGGGCCGCCGATGCGCCTCATGGCGCCCCCCGAGGTCACGATCATAGACCTGCTGCATGACGGAGCGTGAGTCCGTACAGACCCTTTTTGCGTATTGTAAAAGTCCTTCAAATAATATATAGGAACCAGATTTTATGGGAGAGTAGTGCATCAGCCCGCAACAAGGAGAGCAAGAATATGGGAAAGCTGTTCGGCACGGATGGAGTACGAGGGGTGGCAAACGAATACCCCATAACAGCGGAGATGGCCCTGCGGATAGGGATGGCGACGGCGCACCTCTTCAAGCGCCGGGGACACCAGCCGAGGATCATCATCGGGAAGGACACCCGTGTTTCCGGATATATGCTGGAGCATGCCCTTGTCTCCGGGATCTGTTCCATGGGGGTGGACGCGTACCTGGTCGGCCCCATGCCGACCCCCGGTGTCGCCTTCCTCACCACCAACATGCGGGCCGACGCGGGGATCGTCATCTCCGCCTCGCACAACCCCTTTCAGGACAACGGGATCAAGATATTCTCCGGCGATGGATACAAGCTCCCCGACGAAAAGGAGGCGGAGATCGAGGAGATGATTCTCGCAAACAATATGCAAGCTCTCCACCCCTCTCCGAACCAGTTGGGGAAGGCGTACAACCTGGAGGGCGCCCGGGGGCGATATATCGTCTTCCTGAAGAGTTCCTTTCCAAAGAGATATACGCTCGAGGGAACCCGTGTGGTCCTGGACGCGTCCAACGGCGCCACCCACCGGATCGCGGCGAAGCCCTTTTTCGAGATAGGCGCGGAGGTCAGCACCATTTTCGCCGACCCCAACGGGGAGAATATCAATGCGGGTTGCGGCTCCCAGCATCCGGAGAAGCTGGCCGAGGAGGTCCTCGCGCAGGGGGCGGACGCCGGCTTTGCCTTCGACGGGGACGGTGACCGGGTCATCGCCGTCGACGAAAAGGGCGGCATCCTGACGGGGGACCAGCTCATGGTCATCTGTGCCAAGATGATGAAGGAAGAGGGGACCCTCACCAACAATCTGGTCGTCGAAACGGTGATGAGCAATATCGGGTTCGGGATCGCGCTGAAGCGGCTCGGCATAGAGAAAGCGACCGCCCCGGTGGGAGACCGGTACGTCCTCGAGATGATGAGAGAGAAGGGCGCTTCGCTGGGGGGCGAGGATTCGGGGCATATCATCTTCCTCAATCACCACACGACGGGGGACGGCATCCTTTCGGCCTTGCAGGTTCTCCTGGCGATGAAAAGAGAGGGCAAGCCCCTCTCCGAGCTGGCCCGCCTCATGGACGTATTCCCCCAGAAGCTCATCAACGTGGATGTGTCGTCGAAACCCGAGATAGGAACAATCCCCGAAATCATGAAGGTCATTGCAGCGGTTGAGAAACAACTGGGCAACAAGGGGAGGGTCCTGGTACGGTACTCCGGAACACAGAATATGTGCCGCGTCATGGTGGAGGGACCGACACACGAGGAAACCGAGGCATGCTGCTGCCGGATTGTCGATGTGGTGAAGGCAAAGCTTGCGTAGGAGAAACTCGCAACTCATACTGAAGGGGAACACATGTTCACGGTATTGATAACTTCTGATTTCGACCACATGAGCGAGACAGCCGCGCGAATCGTGATCAATGACATCAGAGAGAAAACCGGCGGAAAGGACCCCTACGTTCTCGGTCTGGCAACGGGCAACTCGCCGACCGGTCTCTATAAGCACTTGGCCAAGGCGGCGAACGCGCAGCAGATCGACCCCTCCCGGATCGAAACCTTCAATCTTGACGAATATGTCGGCCTCCCGGGAGAGAACGCGCAACAGAGGGCCCTGCACCCGGAGAGTTACAGCCATTTCATGATCCAGGAATTTTTCGGCCTCCTGCGACATAAATTCAGAGAGACCACCGTCCCCTGGGGAACCCTCATCGATCAGGAAAAACTGGCATCGGAACTTCGGGCCCACCCCGCTGACTGGGAAGAGCAGGGCGCCGATAAGGGAAAGGCCGTCGTCATACGGAGGAACGCCGAATCCGACTATCTCCGATGGATCAGAACCGACATACTGGACGCGTACGCGGAAAAGATCGCACACAGGGGCGGCATCGACCTCCACATCATCGGTGTCGGCGGCAGAGGGCACGTCGCCTTTCACGAAGCGGGAATCCCTTTCGAGGGAAACGAGATGCTCCTGGTGAAGCTCGATGACAACACCGTGTCGAACGCGGTCGAGGATGGACACTTTGCGCGGAAGGAAGACAGCCCCTGGTATGCGATCTCCATGGGGGCGGAGCTCGTCTACCGGGCGAAGACGGTCATTCTCCTCGCGAACGGCAGCCGCAAGGCCGCGCCTGTCGCGGACTCTCTCCTGCGCGATCCCTCACCGACGATTCCCATCTCATACGGACAGATATTTTCCCAAAAGGACGGAAAGATGATATACGTCATCGACAGAGCCGCCGCGGGACACCTGCGGGGGATGATCGATGAACTGAAACGGCGCGGCATCGAAGTCGAGGACATCAGCGACAAACAGGCCTCGCAGAAGGTGGAAGACCTGAAGTTTTTCAGGGACCCCGAGCTCTGCCTCATAGGGTAGGCAACAAGCCGATGGACTCGTAAAAGATCCCGCCGGCGTATCGGGTGGAACGTTCCATGCGGTCTCTCTCCGTGGTCGAGAGAACAGCTTCGATCAGCCCGATTGTCCAAGAATGCATCAACCCTGTACAGAGAAACAGAAATGGTTCACAGGATAGAGGTCGGATTCAGGCAAGGCATCAGGGATGTCCTGGGGGAAAAGACGAGGCGCAAGATCGTCGAGCACCTGGGAATCGATGTCTCCGACGTCACAACCATCGAGGTCTATACCCTTGAGGGGGATCTTGCCCCGGACGATCTGACGGCGGCGGCGAGCGGCCCTCTTTCCGACCCCATCATTCAGGAGTACGCCATCGACAGAGGGCTTGCGGCCGGCTTCGACTGGCTGATCGAGGTGGGTTTCCGGCCCGGCGTCACGGATAATGTGGGGAAGACGGCGCGCGAGGCGGTCGAGCTCCTCCTGAACCGTCACGGGGCCGTCCAGGTGTATACCTCGCGGCAGTATGCCCTGAAAGGGAATCTCGGCAGGAATGACGCGGAGCACATCGCGTCGGGACTCCTAGCCAACGAACTCATCCAGCGCTACGAGATCGTCTCAAGAGATACATGGGATCCCGCCCGGGGGGTTGCCCCCTATATTCCCCGGGTCATTATCGACGACGATCCCACCATCGAAGAGATTGATCTCGACGTGAGCGACGAAGAGCTTCAGCGGAT
>JAFGSH010000289.1 GCA_016934695.1 Deltaproteobacteria bacterium | reverse complement strand
TCCCTACCGCAAGGAGTACGCCATCTACGACGGGAAGACGCAGATCACGCTGGAACGGACGCGAGAGGCGATCCGCGAGATGGGAAGAACGACAGGGGAGACGAAAGGAGATTCGCTGAAACGGCCTTGTCAGTCCAACTAATTGGATTTATATGAGAAAAGGAGAGGAAAAATCAGGGATAATCCCTTTACACGCGATAAGACGTCTTGACATCCTTCGTGTTTACGGGTAGCGTGGCGCGGTTGATTTCGCGGTAATTTGTGCCGCCATGTTTCTCAGAATCGCCCGTCTGTCCGGAGTTGGTTAAATATGGAAATCTCAAAGATCGAAAACACAAGAAAACGTTTGTTTGCCTTTTTATGCATCTGTTGCACCCTTCCCGTTGTTATTGGTTTTGCCGTCGTTGATTGCATGGAAGACCAGATCGTAGAGGCCCTCGTCGACTTATTCTTGATGATCTTTCTGATCGCCGCTTTCTTCGGGATCAAGAAGCTGGAGCGGGATGTCATGGTGTATCGGCTGGCGCTGGGTCTTCTGAGCGCGGCATTTTTTTATAACGTGGCTATCGGTTCAGGAGCCGGGACCGCGATCTACTGGCTCTTCCCCTTTCCCCTGGTATTCATCTTCTTTCTGGGAAAACGGGAAGGTCTGGCGGGTGCCGCCTTTTTTTTCGGCGTCTTGTGTCTCTTGTTCATCAATCCCCTTTCATTGCCCATCTATCCCTACAGTTTTCAGGTCAGTCTCCGTTTCCTCGTCTCGCTCCTCTTTGTCACGATCATGGCATACGGTCTGGAGGCCTCCCGAGAGAAGTACGGACGGCTCCTGATGGACAGGAACGACACACTCGTCGCGGAGAAACAGAATCTCGAACGGGCAATGGGAGAGATCAAGACACTGAGCGGATTGATCCCGATCTGTGCCAGTTGCAAGAAGATTCGCAATGACGAAGGATATTGGCAACAGGTCGAAATATATGTGCGTGATCGCTCGACTGCGCAATTCAGTCATGGTATCTGCCCCGACTGCTTCGAAAAGCTGTATCCGGGCTACCAATACCCTCATGAACAAAAGCAAGGAACCCAGCACAACGGCACCAAAACCTAGGGTGAGGAGGATCAATGTCCATCCTTGTTGATCGGGACCACATCGGCATATTCGGCAGGATGAATGCGGGGAAGAGCTCCGTCATGAATCTCCTGACCCAGCAGGAGACATCCATCGTCGATCCCACCCCCGGCACGACGGCCGACACGAAGATCGCCCTGCAGGAGATTCACGGCATGGGGCCGGTCAAGCTGTTTGACACCGCCGGGGCCGATGAGGGGAGCGTCCTGGGGGACAAGAAACGCCGGAAGGTCTTCGCCGACCTGAAGGAGTGCGATCTGGTCCTCCTGGTCATCGATCCGGCCGCGGAGACCTTCGATGTGGAGGACACTCTCTTGAATCAGGCACGGGACCTGGACAAGCAGATCCTGATCATCTACAACCTTTTCAGACCGGAGGACGAAAAGAGGATAGAAGGAGTAGAAAGACACCTCTCCCTCCTGCGTTTCTATAAAAAGATCGGGATTGCCGCCACCGATCCCGGTTGCCGCCGGCCCCTGCTTGATTTCATTCTGGACAATTTCGAATCACGACATCACCCGATGCCGCTCCTCCCCTTCCTCGAGGAGAACGAATTCTACATCCTCATTATCCCGATGGATGAAGAGACCCCGTCGGGGCGATACCTGCGTCCCCAGGCGATGGTGGAGGAGTACATCACCCGCCACTGGGCCTATCCCGTTTCCTTCCGCTTGGACCTGAAAAAGGCGCGGAGCACCGACGCGGCCGAGCGGAAAGGGGAGAAGAGGCGGTTTCTCGATCTGGTGGGCGGTCTGGGACGACAGGCGAAGGCAATCATCACCGACTCGCAGGCCATGGACGTCATGGCTTTGTGGTGTCCCGAATCGATTCTCTTGACAACCTTCTCGATCGTGATGATCAACTATATCAGCCGGGGAAGGCTGAACCGGTTCGTCGAAGGGATTACCGCCATGGATCAGATCGGTGATGGTGATGCCGTCCTGATCGTCGAGGCGTGCAACCACTCGCGAATCGGCGAGGATATCGGGACCGTCCAGATTCCCAACTACCTCAGGAAGCGGATCCCGGGTATCAGGATCGAGCATAACTTCGGCAGGGAATTCCAGGAAAACGAAGATCTGAAAAAGTACAAGCTGGTGATCCACTGCGGCGGGTGCATGATCACCCCGCAGAAGCTCTCCGCACGGATCCGCGACCTGGAGAACATTGGTGTCCCCTTCACCAACTACGGCCTGACCCTCTCATACATGCAGGGTGAAACCGCGCTCAAAAAAGTCCTGGCACCCTGGCATCTGGGCTGACGAGAAAGTCATCTTTCAAAAATTGAGGAATGCTATCTCCTCCCCACCGCCCTGTCGAGGTCGGCAAGCGCGATCAGATAGCCGTATCGTGCCCGGTAGAAATTTGAATCGGCCTGTGTCAGATAGGACCGGGCATCCAGGACGTCCGACGATGTCACCATCTGCTGGTCGTACTGGAGTTTGGTAATCCGCCAGTTTTCCTGTGCCTGCTCGAGGGCCTTTTCTGCCGTTTCAATATTTGCCCAGGCGACGCCCAGGGAGAGGAGTGCATTGGTGATCTCCAAACTGACGCCGTCTTCGATCTCCTTCAGCCGGTTGATCAGGGCTTCCCTGTCGTGCCGTGCCTTCGCCACATCCGCCCGTGTCTTCCCCCACTCGAAGAAGGTCCACCGGGCCTCGACCAGGACGAAGGCATTGTGGCGATTGTTGAAGTCGTTATTCGATATTTCGAAATCGTCTCCGTTCTCCTCGTAACGCCCCGCGAGCGACAGCTCGGGGTAGTAGGCGCTCCGGGCGAGGGTGATACCCGTTTCGAGGGTATCGATCCCCAGGCGGGTGATTTTGAGAACCGGCCGCTTCTCCATCGATTCTTTGACGAGGGTCCCTCTGTCACCCGGCTCTCCGGGGAGGGTGTCGATATCACGCACGACCGTCGGATGGTCGATCTCCCGGACCAGGAGGGTGTTGAGGCGCGACAGGTTGAGCCGTTCATCGGCCCGGGCCTTTTCGCGGTTCTGCCGGGCATTTGCCAGGGCGACCTGGGAGCGGAGGAGATCGTTGCGGGGGATGAGCCCCTGATCGAAGAATCTCTGCGCGTCGTCGCTCTGCGCCGTCAGGGCCTCCACCTCGTCTTCGGCGACGGCCACCATCTTCTGTGAGAGAAGGACCGTGAAATAGGTCTGTTTGACGTCGCGGGCGATATCGAGAATAGCCTGGTGTTTTTCCTCTTCCCGCATCGCATCCTGCAGCTTCGTCATCTCATATTTCGACGTCAGGGCGAACCCCTTGAAGAGGGGCTGGATCAGGGAGATGTCCCAGTGAAACTGTGTCCTGTCGGCGGTCTGCATGGACATCGCCCCCATCTTCTGAAAGGGTTTTTCCTTGATGTTCATGTAGGAGTATGTGGCGGAGGCCTTGGGGAGAAAGTCGGCCCGGGCGCTTTTGATTTCCTGGTGCGCAGCCAGTTGTTTCTCGGCAGCCTCTCTGATGCGGTAGTGATTCTGGACGGCCATATCGACCGCCTCTTCCAGCGTCAGGACGTTCTCCTGAGCGCAGAAACAGGGGGCGGGCAGGGTGAGAAGCAGGGAGCCCAGACACGCGGCGGCAATCATCAACCGGTACATAGCAGTATTTTCCTTTCTTCTGTTATTCCTTCTATCGATCATTTTTGTTTTCCGTCGCGGCGGGTAAAGAGGTTGTACAGTGCCGGCATGACGAACACCGTCAGTATGCCGGAGATGAAGATCCCGCCGGCCGAGGCCAGACCGCATGCGTTTCGTATCTCGGCCCCGATCCCCCTTCCGAAGGCAAGGGGGAGCATTCCGAGGACCGCCGCGAGGGTGATCATGGCGACCGGCCGAAAGCGTTCGCAGGCCGCTGAGATCATCGCCTCATGACGGGGCACCCCTTCCTCTATCACATGGGTGTTGAATCGGTCCATGATCAAGATCGCATTATTCACCACGATCCCGATCAGCATGACACCGCCCATGAGGACGAACATCTCGAGGGTCTTCCCCCCGAGGGCGAGGGACCAGATCATACCGATCAGGGCGAGGGGAATGGTCACGAGGATCAGCACCGGCTGTTTGAACGACTCGAGGATCGCGGCGAGGGTGAGGATGACGAGTATAAAGGCGATGATTCCCGCCTCGGCCAGCCCTTGCTGGGCTTCGACCATGGATTCGTATTGGCCGGTAAAGGAGTAGCCGTATCCCATCGGCATGCTGCCGCTCGTATCAATGGCATGACTGATCCCGGAGACGGCGGCGCCGAGAGGGGTCCCTTCGTCCAGATTGGCGAAGAGTTTGGAGACCCGTTGTTTGTCCTTCCTGGTGATCTGGACCGGGGCGCGTGTCTCTTCGATGTCTCCGAGGCTTTCAAGCGTGATCGGACGGCCTTCCACGCCGGGAAAGAGAAAGGCCGGGACCTGTTCCTTCCCTTTTTCTTCGGCGAGTTTCACCGTGATGTCGAAACTCCGGTCCCCCTTCTTGAATGTCCCTGCCGTGATCCCTTCGAGATTGGACCGGAGGGCAAGACCGATCCCGGTTGCCGGGATCCCCAGATCGGCCAGCACCGCCCGGTTGGGACGGATGCGGATCTCCGGTTTCCCCGTCCGCACCGTCGTGTCAGGGTCTTCGATGCCGTCGATCTCTTGTGTAAACGCCAGGACCTGTAACGCGAGGTCGTCGAGGAGCGCTAGGTCTTTGCCGGCGATCTCCATCTCGATCGCTGAAGACTGACCGCCGATGAGGGCCGGCATCCCGACGGATACGATAGCGTCGGGCAGATCGGCAAGCCGTGATCGAATCGCTGTCATCAGGTCGTAGATCGTCTCCTCCCGCTGGGTCCGTTCCGTAAACCGGAGGAGGACCTGGGCCATGTAGACCCCCTCGCTCGACTGTCCAAAGACACTTTCCACCTTGCCGACCATGGTAAGGGTATGGCGAATGTCCGGAAGATCGGCGAGCCGCCGTTCCATCTCTTTCGTCCGGCGTACCGTCTGCCCGAGATTGTAGTGGGTCGGAAATTCAATCTTCATGTTCACTTCTCCCTTGTCGGGTTCTGATGCCGTGGTGCTCCCGAGCTTCGGGGCCAGCAGCAAGGCGTGAACGAGGGCAAGGAGCGCAACGAAGATAAACAGTACGGCCATCCAGCGGTGCCGTTCGTTGAAACAGAGAACCGCCCGGTACCCCCGGATGACGCGGTCAAACCCGCGATTCCACCACCGTTCCATGCGGATGAGGGGGGTGTCGCTATCGGCGTTTTGCCGCCTCAGGAGAATCGAGCAAAGGAGCGGTGTCAGCGTAAAAGAGATGAAGAGCGACACCACCGTGAGGATCACCATGGTGAGGGCAAAGGAGGCTATAAACCGTCCGAAAAGTGTGTCCATCGTGGTGAGGGGAAAGAGGACGACACAGTTGGTCCCGGCGCTGGCTAGGACGGCGATAAAGGCCTCTTTGGCGCCGAGTCGTGAGGCCGCCTTCGGGTCCCCCGTCTCCTCGAGGCGTTTTACGATGGCCTCCAGGACGACGATGGAGTTGGTCACCAGGATGCCCACGGACATGCCGATGGCCAGGAGCGTTGGCGCGTTGAGGGTGTAGCCCGCCAGGTGCATGAAGAAGAGACCGATAATAACCGTGAGCGGCATGGTGATGGAAACGACGAGGAGGGCCCGGAGATTGTAGAGAAAGAGGAAGAGGATCAGGGCCGTCAGGACAATCCCCTCGGCAATGTTGATCCAGGCGCTGTTGACCATGGAACGGGTAAAGATTCCGTCATCGGTAACCCACACAAGCTCCATGCCACCCGGCAATGCCCGCTGCAGGTCCGCCATGGCGGCGCGGACGCGATCGACGACCCTGACGGCGTTGGCATCCGCCTTTTTGATGACCTTGATGGCGATACAGGGTCTGCCGTCGATGAAGGATGTCTGGCGCAGTTCCTTCATCGCCATTTCGACGCGGCCCACATCGCGGAGATAGCAGCGCTGACCGCTATTGTTCATGACTTCCAGCTGGCCGATGGCCGGGATGGTGTCATACTCGGCGTCGAATTTGACCGCGTATTCCCGCTCTCCCGCGCGAACCCTCCCCGACGGGATGGTACGGATTCCCCGCTCGACGGCCTGGACGATATCGGCGCTGGTAAGCCCCCGCGCCGCCAGGCGGTTCCTGTCCAGGAGCACCTGGACCTCCCGCTCGGCCCCGCCGATGAGATCGACATTGGCAACGCCCGAAAGGACCGTGATGCGATCCTTCAGGGTGTTGTCGGCGTAGTCATACAGCTCGTCCACCGATACCTCCCCCGTCAGGGCGAGCTGAACGATCGCCTTGGCGTTGATGTCGTACTTGAGGATCTGGGGGTCCTCCACCCCGTCGGGAAAATCGGATTTGACGAGGTCCAGTTTTTCCCTGACATCGGTGGCGGCGATGTCCACGTCCACGGCGAGGTTGAACTCCAGCATGGTAAGGCAGACATTCTCCATACAGGACGAACTCACGTGCTTGAGACCGTCGATGGCGACCATCCGGTCTTCGATCCGCTTGGCCACGTCCGTCTCGATCTCCTCCGGGCTTGCGCCGGGGTAAAGGGTGGTGATCGTGATAAAGGGGACATCGACCTTGGGCATCACCTCGAGCCCCATGGTGCGATAGGCGTTGAACCCAAGGAGGGTCAGGGCGATGATGAGACACCCCATGGCGATGGGGCGCCGTATGGCGGCATTCGACAGAAACATTACGATGCCTCCTTCGTGATCTTGATCGATGCCCCGTCGTTCAGAAAGGTCTGCCCCCGTGTCACGACCGGTGTGCCTTCCGGGAGGGTGGTCCCCTGCAGTTCCATGTATCCGTTTGTTTCGATCCCCGTGGTGACTTCCACCATGCGGGCGGTCCCGTCCTGTGCGGTGAAGATGACCGATTTGCCCGATCGCTCCAGGACGGCATCGGCGGGGACCCCTTGTCCCTCCCTGCTTTCAAGGACGATGGCGGTCGAGGCCATCGCGCCGGGGACGGCCCCTTCGGGAGGATTCTTGAAAAGACCCTTGATCTCGAAGGTCCGCAGTTTCTCATTGATGGTCGGACTCTTGTATGAAACCGGGCAGGAACAGGCGGCGCCGCCGGCTATCGTGATGACAAGCTGTGATATTTTCTGGTGGACCTGTGTGTAATACCGGGCAGGGAGAAAGGCCGATGCCTCGACGACCGTTGGGTCTTCGATACGCAGAACGGGCTGGCCGGCTGCGACCATCTCACCCTCCTCCCGGAATCGGTGACTTACCACGCCGTCGATCGGGGCATGGATGAGGGTGTCGCTGAGGTCCTTTTCGGCGATCGCCAGAGCGATCTCGGCCTGGCGTACCTGCTCCGTGGCAAGATCGACGAGGCTGGCGGCATGTTTGAGGGATGCGGCGGTCTGCTTGTATCGCGACTGCTGCCGTTCGTATGAATCGCTCGATACGGCATCCTGTTCGTGCAGCTTCTTGAAGCGCTTGAGGTCGATCTCGGCCTTCTCCAGTTCGACCTCAACCTGTTCGCGGCGTGCCTCCCCTTCCCGCAGGGCGCAACGGGCCACCGCCACGTCCTGCCGTTTGATTTCCACCGCCCGCCGGAGTTTTACGTCATCGATCTGGAAAAGCCGGGTCGTGCCCTTCTCGACCCGCTCTCCCTCGTTGACGAAGATTGCCTCAATCGTGCCGGGAATCCGTGCCGACACGTTGGCATAGGTCTTCGCCTCGAGTGTCCCCTGGACAGATAACCGCTGCTCGAAGCGCATGGTCTTGAGCGGGGTCACCGCGACGGATACGATTTGTTTTTCCTGGGTTGCCGCCCGTTTTGTATCGTTTTCGGAACCACTTCGGCCCAGGAGTGCATAGGCACCGAATGCACAGATGAGCAGGACGATCCCGATGATGATATATGTTTTCGTTGCCTTCATACCGACTCCCTATTGTTGTTTTCAGTATCACACGGGTGATGAGGGATTTCTGTCCGTATCCTCTATCCATATGGCATGGTTTACCATGCCGAACTCGCCGATCACATCCGCTATTCGCAGTCCCAGGGGACTTTTCAGGGGGCGCTCCTGGGTTTCACGATTCCAGTGGATATGGATGCTCACGTCAATCTCCACTGTCGCGTGACGGTACAACCTGAGCCCTGTCGGGGTGGTTCCGCCGGACAGCGTTCCGAATCCTTGCACCATTCCTCGTATCGCAGGGATGTCGGGTTCTCCAATCAACCTCACGCTGATGATCTCGACCCATCGCACGGTTGCGCCTCCTGTCGTGTGTCTTTGTTTCTGAGGCCATGCGCAAGGTATGCCAGAGAAAAATTGTTTGTATTGTCAATATGTTGAAAAAGAGACTGTACGGATTATACTCTATAGGGTAAAAAGAGGTTTCGCTATGGTGTAAATATGTATATAATTACGCCATGGTGTAATGGTTAAAAAGATCAATCAGGAGAACCTGATGGATATTGATAGAAACGAATTTTTCAGACAGGTGGCAGTTCGTATCTGCGGAAGCCTGGATATCGAACGGGCCTTGGAGGAGAGTTTTCTCTATGTGCGAAAGGTTCTCCCTGTTTCATCCATGGTGTTGATGCTCTATGATCCGGCCCTGGACGTTGCCCACATCGTTGCGTCGGTCGGGACGATCAAAGACAGGGGATTCGGGAGGACCGTTTCTCTGCCCCCGGGTGGAATTGAATTCAGGGCGCACAAATGGGAGACGCTGGAAGCGGTGGAAGTTATCAATCGACCCGACACAATCCCCGCCATCGTGGAGGTCTCCAAGGCGTTGAACATCGACCTCCATTCGCGCATCGATATGCGGCTGGAGCTTGAAGGAAATCGTATCGGTGTCCTGGTGCTGATGGCGGACGGAGAGGATCGGTACACCGATGTCCACGCCGAGTTAATCCGCATGGTGCACGATCCCTTTGCCGTTGCCATGGCCAACGCCATGAGGCATCAGGAGGTTCTGGCATTAAAGGACATGCTGACCGATGACAACCGGTACCTGCGGCGAAGCCTCCGGGAACTGGCCGGGGAAGAGATTGTCGGTGCCGAATTCGGACTCAGAGAGGTCATGACCATGGTGCGGCAGGTGGCCCCCCTGGACAGTCCGATCCTGCTGTACGGTGAGACCGGTGTCGGGAAAGAGGTGATCGCCAATGCGATACACTATGCATCGCCCCGGCGGGAGGGTCCCTTCATCAAGGTGAACTGCGGCGCCATCCCCGAGAGCCTCATCGACAGTGAACTGTTCGGTCACGAGAAAGGGGCCTTTACCGGGGCCATCTCCCGGAAGCGGGGACGCTTCGAGCGTGCCCATGGCGGTACGATCTTTCTCGATGAGATCGGTGAGCTTCCCCCGCAAGTGCAGGTGCGGCTCCTCAATGTCATCCAGAACCGGGAGATCGAGCGGGTCGGAGGGACACAAACGGTCCCCGTTGATATCCGTATTATTTCGGCGACCCACCGGCGTCTCGAAGACATGATACAGAGAGGGGAATTCCGGGAAGATCTCTGGTTCCGCCTCAATGTTGTTCCCATCATGATCCCCCCCCTGCGGCAGCGGAAGGAGGATATCCCGGCACTGGTCCACCACTTTATCGAACGGAAGAGCATGGAGCTCAGGATCGGGACCGCTCGGACTCTCGCCCCTGGATCGCTCGAACGGCTCAAGGACTATAATTGGCCGGGGAATGTCCGTGAGCTGCAGAATATCGTCGAACGGGCGTTGATCCAGAGCAGAGGGCAGACCCTGCGATTCGACAATCTGCTGGCGGTCCGTCCTGATATTGATAGAGGTTCACCCCTGTCTCATGGTGACGTGATCCCGACCCTCCACGAACTGAACCGGGAGCATATCACAAAGGCCCTCGCTATCACGGGGGGAAGGATCAATGGGGCACAGGGGGCCGCCGCTCTCCTGGATATCCACCCCAACACCCTCAGAAAGCGGATGGATAAACTGGGGATCCCCTATAAGCACGCTCGGAAGGGTTAAAGAATCAGACCAAAAAGCCGATGGCCCCATAAATATCTCTTGACACAACGTGAGGAAGGTTGTAGATCGACCAATCAGTCCAAAAAATGACCGGGCGGTTTTTTGACGTGGAGTGTGATAAGAAACAGGAGCGGAAAAAAGCCCTGGAGGCCTTTACGCGGCAGGGCATCCTGGACAGTGCTATAAGCCTGCTGATGAGAGACGGCATCCCGGGTCTCACGATGGAGCGGGTGGCGGCTGAGGCCGGCGTCGCGAAGGGGACGCTCTACGTCTATTTCAAGAACAAGGATGAGATCCTCGATGCGGCCCTCGAGGCGAGCTTCGATCCCGTGATACAGGAGTTGACGTTTCTGTTGAGTGGTGACGATTTCCCCGACAGAAAACTGGAGGCATTTTCGCTGAGCCACCTGCGCTTCTTCGATGAACACCGGGAATTGATCCGTGTGCTCATGTATGATCGGGAGAGGACGCGTTCCGAGAGAAATCATTTTACCGACAGCCGGTACCGGAATACCGTCAGACAGGTGGCCGCCGTCCTGGAGGAGGGAGTCCAGGAGGGCCTCTTCGCCCCCCTGGACGCGGAGAAGGTTGCCGCCATGTTCATCGAGGCCAATATGGGAATGGTGATGCAGCGTATCCATGACGGGGTTTCCGGCGATGTCGAGAAAGACGCACGGCAGGTGACGGATATTTTTATGTGCGGGTTAAAAAGGAGAGGGTAATGCAATTGACTCATCGTGTGCAGATGATTGGTAAGAAAGACATGATTGTGGTGGCCCTGTTGAGCTGCTTGTACCTTGCAGGATGCAATGGCCATGAGAAATCTTCCGCTCCACCTCCGGTTCCGGAAGTGGGCGTGGTGACGATTCAGCAACAGAAGGTTACACTTACCACGGAACTGCCCGGCCGCACGATCGCCTTTCGTGTCGCCGAGATCCGGCCACAGGTCAACGGCCTGATACAGAAACGTCTCTTTACGGAAGGTGGGAACGTCAAGGAGGGGCAACTGCTGTACCAGATCGATCCCGCTCCCTTTCAGGCTGCACTTGACAATGCCGAGGCCGCTCTCAACCGGTCTGAGGCGAATCTCCTGGCAACCCGGCTCAAGGCCGAGCGTTTTCGGGAACTCTTGGCCGACAAGGCTGTCAGCCGGCAGGACTACGACGATGCCGCCGCTGCGCTGAAGCAGACGGAAGCGGATATCCAGTACTGGAAGGCGATGGTCGATACGGCACGGATCAACCTGAAATACACCGCCGTGACCGCCCCCATATCGGGACGCATCGGCCGATCCTCCGTGACGGAAGGGGCCCTGGTGACGGCGTATCAGCCCGTCGCACTGGCCACCATTCAACAGATGGATCCCTTGTATGTGGATGTTCCCCAGTCGACTGCCGAACTGTTGAGGCTCAAACGCCGCATCGAGTCCGGGACACTGAGTCAGGACGGGACCGGGCAGAAAAGGGTCAGGCTTCTTCTGGAAGACGGTGCGGTGTATCCCTCGGAGGGGACATTGCAGTTTCGCGACGTCACGGTGGACCAGACGACGGGGACCGTCACGCTGCGTGTCGTCTTCCCCAATCCCGACGGTATCCTCCTTCCGGGGATGTTTGTGAGGGCTGTGGTGCGAGAGGGGGTCAACGAGGCGGCCATACTCGTCCCCCAGCAGGCCGTATTGCGTGATCCCAAAGGGAATCCCTATGCCCTGGTTGTCGACTCAAAAGACACGGTCGAACAGCGGCAGATCACCATAGACCGGGCCATGGGAGACCAGTGGCTGGTCACTTCCGGTCTTGCCGCCGGCGATCGGATTGTCGTGGAGGAGATACAGAGGGTAGCCCACGGCATGTCCGTGAAGACGCAACCTGCCGCTGTCGGAGGCGGAAGAGAAAGCGGAGAACATAACAATGCGGGTTTACCGCCAACCCAATCGAACTGACGGAGGATCCCCTGATGTTGTCTAAATTTTTTCTGGATCGTCCGGTCTTTGCATGGGTCATCGCCATCATCATCATGGCGGCCGGAGGGCTGGCCATCTACAACCTGCCGGTCTCGCAATATCCCCCCATTGCTCCGCCTTCGATCGCCATGTACTCCATGTATCCCGGGGCCTCCGCCGAGACGGTTGAAAACAGCGTGACCCAGATCATTGAGCAGGAAATGACCGGCTTCGACAACCTGCTGTACATGTCTTCCACCAGTGATTCTGCCGGGATGTCCCGCATTGAGCTGACCTTCGAACCCGGGACCGATCCGGAAATCGCCTGGACACAAGTGCAGAACAAGCTCCAACTCGCCATGGCGAGCCTGCCGGACGTGGTGAAAAGCACGGGGGTTTCGGTCAGAAAGTCAACCCACAACTATCTGATGATTATCGGCCTGATATCGGAAGACGGCAGTATGGACAAGACGGACCTTTCGGACTTTGCTGTTACCAACCTGGAGTCTGTCTTGGCGCGGGTGCCGGGTGTGGGCGAGACGCAGGTCTTCGGTGCCGAATATGCCATGCGTATCTGGCTCAACCCGGACAAATTGAACAACTTCCAGCTCACGGTGCAGGATGTAATCGCTGCGCTCAAGGTCTACAATGTGGAGGTCTCCGCCGGTCAGTTCGGGGGGGCGCCCGCGGTGGAAGGACAGCGGCTCAACGCATCCATAATCGTCCAGAACATGCTCATGACGACGGATGAGTTCTCCGCCATCCCCATCCGCATCAACCCGAACGGATCCGTCGTCCGGGTCGGAGATGTGAGCCGGATCGAGTTGGGAAGCGAGATGTACGATATCGATACTGCTGAAAGCGGCAGGCCGACCTGCGGGATCGCCATCAGGCAGGCCGCCGGGGCCAACGCCCTGGACACGGCCGATGCCGTCAAGGCAAAGATGGAGGAGATGAGCCATTTCTTTCCCAAGGGCTTGAAGATTACCTATCCCAATGATACCACCCGGTTCATCAAGGTGGCGATCAAGGAGGTGGTCAAGACGCTCTTCGAGGCGATTCTCCTTGTCTTTCTGATCATGTGGCTCTTTCTGGGAAACATACGGGCCACCCTGATCCCGACTATCGCAGTACCGGTGGTCCTGCTGGGCACATTCGCCATGCTGGGATTTTTCGGTTACTCCATCAACATGCTCACCATGTTCGCCATGGTGCTGGCTATCGGCCTTCTGGTGGACGACGCGATCGTGGTGGTGGAGAATGTGGAGCGTATTATGGTGGAAGAGGGCCTGCCACCCAAGGAGGCCACGGCCAAATCCATGGAACAGATCACCAGCGCCCTCATCGGCATCGGCCTGGTGCTCTCGGCCGTCTTCGGCCCCATGGCCTTCTTCCCCGGTTCCACCGGTGTCATCTACCGCCAGTTCTCCGTCACCATCATATCCGCCATGCTCCTGTCGGTAGTCGTTGCCCTGATACTGACGCCGGTCCTCTGCGCCTCCCTTCTCAAACCGGTCAGGGCCGGCCATGAACCGGCGGAGAACGCGGTCTTTTTCCTGCGACCCTTTTTCATGTGGTTTGACCGCATGTTCTTTGGACTCAGAAAACGGTATGTGGGCCTGGTTGATCACTCTCTGAACAGAAAAATACGCTATCTGGCCGTCTTCCTGGTGATCGTCGGGATCATGGGGGTCCTGTATATGCGTATGCCCACCTCCTATCTCCCCGATGAAGACCAGGGGACGCTTCTCGCACAGATTATCCTGCCGAGCGGTTCCACGCTGGAGCAGACCAAGGAGGTGGGCCGGCAGGTGGGCAGTTATTTCTTGGAGCATGAAAATGAGGCGGTGGAGCGGACCATGGTCCTCTCCGGCTACGGCTTTTCGGGCAGGGCGCAGAACAACGGCATGGTGTTCATCAAGCTGAAAGACTGGGA
>JAFGSH010000288.1 GCA_016934695.1 Deltaproteobacteria bacterium | reverse complement strand
GACACCATCGATTCGACGAATACCCATGCGGCCGTCCTTGCCGCAGGCGGCGCCCGTGAAGGAGAGGCGGTGATCGCCGATTGTCAGACGGCGGGGAGGGGACGGCTCAGGGGGAGGGTGTGGCACTCACCCCCGGGGCGGAACCTGTATACCTCCGTTATCCTGCGCCCCCCCATACCGACCGCATCCGCCCCCGGATTGACCCTTGTGGCCGGGGTGGCTGTGGCCGAACTGCTGGGCGGCTATTGCCCCGTTTCTCTCAAGTGGCCCAACGATGTCCTGGCGGGAGGGAGGAAGATATCCGGTATCCTGACGGAGATGCGGAGCACGGGGTCACGGGTGGATTTTGTCGTGGTGGGGATCGGCATCAATGTCAATATGGACCCGGCTGATTTTCGCGAGGAACTCCGCCCCCTGTCCACATCGCTCAAGGAACAGGCGTCGAAAGAGATCTCGCGCCTCGATCTAACCGCCGGACTGTACCGCCTGCTGGAGAGGTGGTACCGGAGCTTCATCGAGGAGGGCCTGAGACCCGTGAGAGATCGGTGGCTGGAATGCTCGGGGATGGTAGGGAAAACCGTCGAGGTTACGGATGGAGACATCCGGCGGAGGGGGCGGTGCCGGGGGATCGATGATGAGGGGATGCTCCTGCTTGTCGACGAGGAGAACAGAACGGTTCCGGTTCGATCGGGAGACGTCGTTATCGCAACGGGGAGGTGATCGGGTATGCTTCTGGTTATCGATGTGGGAAACACAAACACCGTTATCGGCATCTATGAGGGAGACAAGCTCATCAACCACTGGAGGGTTCGCACGGTGGTGGACCATACCATCGACGAATACGGGATGCTGGTGCTCAACCTCTACAAGACCAGCAAGGTCGGTTCGCGATCCATCAGCAACATCATCATATCGTGCGTCGTCCCATCCATGCTGAACATCCTGGAGCCTCTCTGCAAGAAGTATTTTCACCTGACCCCCCTCATCGTGGGGCCGGGGATCAAGACCGGCATGCCCATATACTACGACAATCCCAGGGAGGTGGGGGCCGACAGGGTCGTCAACGCCGTCGCCGCCCATGAGAAATACGAGGGCGATCTCATCGTCGTCGATTTCGGCACGGCAACCACCTTCGATTATGTCACGAAGAAGGGAGAGTATATGGGCGGCTGCATCGCGCCGGGGGTGGTCATATCGAGCGAGGCCCTCTTCAGCCGTGCCTCAAAACTGCCGCCGGTCGAACTGTGCAGACCCCGGCACGTGATCGCCAAGGATACGATAAGCAGCATGCAGGCGGGGATCGTCTTCGGATATGCCGGCCTTGTGGACGGGCTCGTGAACCGGATCAAGGAAGAGGCGCGGACGGACCCCACCGTCGTGGCGACGGGCGGGCTGGCGAATATCATAGCCGCTGAAACCAAGACCATCCAGTATGTCGACGAGATGCTGACCCTGGAGGGACTCAGGATCATCCATTCAAGGAACGTATAGTTCCATCCACTCTTTCAGCGCGCCGAGGGAGCGTTCGGCGTACCGCCGCCCCCGCTCTTTCTTGGGCGTCCTGCCCTCAAGAGGGGCAAAGAGGCCGAAGTTCACGTTCATCGGCTGGAAGGTCTTGTAATCGGCGTTCGTGATATGGTGGAGGAGCGCGCCCAGTGCGGTCGTTTCCGGGGGAGGGGTCATATCCCCACCGGCGATCCGCCGGCAGGTGTTGATCCCCGCCATCAGTCCCATCGCCGCCGATTCTACGTACCCCTCGACCCCCGTGATCTGTCCTGCGAAAAAGATGTTGTCCGCCGAGCGAAGCTGCAGGGTCTTCTTGAGCAGGACGGGCGAATTGATGAAGGTGTTCCGGTGGATGCTCCCGTAACGGGCGAAGGAGGCCTCTTCGAGCCCCGGGATCATCCTGAGTATCCTTCTCTGCTCCGGCCATGTCATCTTCGTCTGGAATCCCACAAGGTTGTAGAGGGTTCCGGCGCTGTTCTCCCGCCTGAGCTGGACCACGCCGTACGGCCGTCTCCCCGTCTTCGGGTCGGTGAGACCCACCGGTTTCATCGGGCCGAAGAGGAGGGTCTTCGGGCCTCTCCTCGCCAGGACCTCGATGGGAAGGCACCCCTCGAAACAGTGCCTGTCTTCGAAATCTCTGAGGGGGACGTCCTCCCCTTTTCTCAACTCCGTCCAGAACCGTTCGTATTCCTCCCGCGTCAGGGGGCAGTTCAGGTAGTCCCCCTCTCCCTGGTCCTCGTACCGCGACGCCCTGAAGATCCGGGTATGGTCGATCGAATCTGCCTCCACGATGGGGGAGATGGCGTCGTAGAAGAAGAGGTATGCGCTCCCCGTGAGTGAGGATATCGCCTCCGCCAGGGGGTCGGATGTGAGGGGGCCGGTGGCGATGATGACGAAGGAATCGCCGGGGATCCGGGTGACCTCTTCCCGGGATATCCCGATGCCGGCGGACGCGATCCGGTCCTCGATGTACCGTGAAAAGAGGGTTCGGTCCACGGCCAGGGCCTTCCCTGCCGGAACGGCCGTGGCGTCGGCGGCCTCCATGGTGAGGGAGCCCATCATGCGCATCTCCTCCTTCAGAAGGCCGACGGCGTTCTCCGGCGCATTGGAGCGCAGGGAGTTGCTGCACACCAGCTCGGCGAGGAGAGGAGAGGTGTGGGCGGGCGAAAAACGGGAGGGCTTCATCTCGCAGAGGAGGACGTCGATCCCCCTCTGTGCCATCTGCCACGCGGCTTCGCACCCGGCAAGCCCCCCGCCGACGACTGTCACGGGTTTTCGGCTGCGATCCTTCATAGCACGTCCCCGCACTTACTCCTGCTCGGACTCCTTATAGCCGCACCCCTTTGCGGGACAGGCCCGCACCGTTCCCCTCCCGCGGGATTGCTTCTCGACCAGGAAGGGGTGGCCGCAGAGGGGGCAGCTCTGTGGTATCGGCCGGTCCCACAGGGCGTAGGTGCAATCCGGGTAGTTAGAGCACCCGTAAAAGACCTTGCCCCGCTTCGACCGTTTCTCGCAGAGGCTTCCCCCGCAGCCCTCGCGGGGGCACGGTACGCCGATATCGAGCGGTTTCGTGTGCCTGCATTCAGGATATCCCGAGCATCCGAGGAAGCGACCGAAGCGGCCCTCCTTGATCACCATCTTTCTGCCGCACGCGTCGCAGGTGATATCGGTCGACTGTGCCTGCGCCTTGGAGATCGCGCCGTTTTCATCCTGCGCGATGTTCCCGGTGTTCTTGCACTCCGGATAGTTGGAGCAGGCCAGGAATTTTCCGTTCTTCCCCCACTTGATCACCATAGGGCTTCCGCACCTGTCGCAGACGAGATCGGTGGGGGTCTCCTCCCGCTTGATGTTCCGCATCTCCTCGACGGCCCGCTCCAGCTCCGATCTGAAGGGGGTGTAGAAATCCTCCAGGGTCTTGTGCCGCGTCAGTTTTCCTTCCTCGATCATGTCCAGTTGGTCTTCCATCGAGGCGGTGAACTTGACATTCATGATGTTGGGGAAGTTCTCGACGAGGAGTTCATTGACGACGGCCCCCAGTTCCGTCGGGTGGAAGCGCCCTCCTTCGAGTTTGACATAGTTCCTGTTCTGTATCGTGCTGATGATGGCGGCGTAGGTACTGGGCCTGCCGATCCCCTTCTCCTCCAGCTCCTTGACGAGGGTCGCCTCGGAAAAGCGCGGCGGGGGCTGCGTGAAGCTCTGCTGCGGCTCCAGGGAGAGGAGAGTCAGCTCGTCCCCCTCGGAGACCTCGGGGAGTCGCGACGTCCCGGGACCGGCCGCCGGATCATCGCCGTTGTCCTCTTTATCGGTTGTCTCCGTGTAGGCGGCGGTGAAACCGGGGAATTTCATGACGGAACCCTGGGCGCGGAATAGACAGTGACCCGCCTGTATGTCGATAGTGGTCTGATCGAAGAGGGCGGGGTTCATCTGACTGGCGAGGAAGCGGTTCCATATGAGCTGGTAGAGGCGGAACTCATCGCTCTTGAGATACGGCTTGATCGTGTGCGGCGCGTATGCCGTCGCGGTCGGCCGTATCGCCTCATGAGCGTCCTGGGAAGACTTGGAAGACTTGAATACCCGCGCCTTCGAGGGGAGGAACTCTTTCCCGTACACCTCGCCTACGTATGCCCGCGCCTCTTCGAGGGCCTCCGCCGCGATCCGGACCGAATCGGTTCGCATGTAAGTGATCAGGCCGACGGGGCCTTCCTCACCCAGGGTTATACCTTCATAGAGGCGCTGGGCGACGCTCATCGTCTTCTTGGCAGAAAAGCGCAGCCTCCGGGAGGCCTCCTGCTGGAGCTTGCTGGTGGTGAAAGGGGGGGCCGGTGAGCGTTTCGTCTCTTTTTTCTCCACCTTCCGGGCTGTGAAGGGGACCCCTTTCAGTTCTTCGAGAATATCCCGCGCCTGCGATTCGTTCGTCAGATCAGGTTTTTTGGCGCCTATCTTCGTCAGCCGCGCCTCGAAGGGCGGCGGGGTTTTTCCCTCCAGCAGGGCGATGATGTTCCAGTATTCCTCCGAGACGAAGGCGCGGATCTCGGCCTCGCGGTCGCAGATGATCCGGACGGCAACCGACTGGACGCGCCCCGCGCTCAAGCCCCGCTGCACCTTCTTCCAGAGTATCGGGCTGATCTGGTATCCCACCAGGCGGTCGAGGATCCTCCGGGCCTGCTGGGCCTCGTATTTATTGACGTTCAGCTCCAGGGGGTTGTGAATGGCCGCGATGACGGTCTTCTTGGTCAGGTCGTTGAAGAGGACCCGGTAGATCTTTTTCTCCCCGTCTATCTCTCCGGCCACGTGCCACGCGATGGCCTCCCCCTCGCGGTCGGGGTCGGGGGCCAGGAGGATGGTGTCAGCCTTCTTCGCCGCCTTTTTCAGCTCGGAGATGACCTTCTTCTTTTCGCTGATGACCTCATAGATGGGTTCGAAATTATTATCGATATCAATTCCCAGCGTCTTTTTTGGGAGGTCCTTGATGTGCCCGACAGAGGCCTTCACCTCGAATTCCGGGCCGAGATACTTCTGGATGGTCTTTACCTTGGTTGGAGACTCAACGATGATCAGTGAGCGGGGCATGATTACTCCTTTGCAACGAAATGCTTCCCGGGAAGCTGCGTGGCATATCCTTTCAGTTCGAGCGACATGAGGAGCCCCAGGAGGTCCTGTACCGGGAAGCCGGTGTCGGCCGCCAGGGCGTCTATGTGGATCGGTTTCCTGCCCAGGATCTTGAGGATCGACTGCTCACCGGGCCCGAGGTCGGCGGGTGCTCCGCCGCGCTTCCCCTGACCGGCCTTATCCTCCGGTTCGGGGGGAAGGGGCCGGAGATCCACCTGGGGGAGGATCTCCTCCAGTATATCCCGTGTATCCTCTACCAGTTTCGCGCCTTCCCGAATGAGCCGGTGGGTCCCCTTCGTCCCCGGGGAGTCGATGCTCCCCGGCACGGCAAAGACCTCTCTCCCCTGTTCCAGGGCCACCCGCGCCGTGATCAGAGAGCCGCTCTTCTCGCCGGCCTCGACCACGACGACCCCCAGCGAGAGGCCGCT
>JAFGSH010000027.1 GCA_016934695.1 Deltaproteobacteria bacterium | reverse complement strand
GGACCACAGGTCATGAAGGGGTACAAGGATATGCCGGCCGAAACGGCGGATGTCATCAGAGACGGCTGGTTTTATACCGGTGATGTGGCCACCATGGATGATGACGGGTACTTTTTCATTACGGACCATAAGAAAGAGATGATCATCTCGGGTGGATATAATATCTATCCCATCGACGTGGACGAGGTATTCTACGAAAATCCTAAGGTGGAAGAGGCCTGTGCGATCGGAATTCCCGATCCCCGGAAGGGGGAAACGATCAAGGTCTTCGTGGTGCTTAGGGAAGGCGAGAGCGCAACGGAGGAGGAGATGATCGAATTCTGCCGGGGGAGGCTGGCCACGTACAAGCTCCCCACTGAGGTGGAGTTCCGGGATACCCTCCCGAAGACCGAAACCGGCAAGATCCTCCGCCGGGACCTGAGAAAAGAGGAGATAAAAAAGAGGCTCAATACCGAAACGAATCATCCATAACAGCAAAACCGATGCAGGACAATTGTATCCATGGAATGTACACGGGTTTCGAACAGCGACCGGCACCGATTCGTGGATATATCGGAGGAATAATGACCAGAATACTGGTGGTATACCATTCACAGACGGGGAACACTGAGAAGATGGCACAGGCCGTCGCCGAAGGAGCGGCGAGTATCGAGAACACGAACGTAATCCTGAAGCGGGCCGCCGACGCGTCCCTGGAGGATCTCCTCACCTGCGACGGGATTGCCATCGGAACGCCGGAAAACTTCGGGTATATGTCGGGAGCTATCAAGGATTTCTTTGATCGCACCTTTTACCCCGCCGAGGGGAAGGTGTTCAGGAAACCGTACGTGGTCTTTATCAGTGCCGGGAACGACGGCACGGGCGCCCTGAACAACATCGAGCGTATCGCCCTCGGCTACCAGTTCAAAAAGGTATACGATCCCGTCATCGCCCGGGGAACACAGGGTGGCGTGACGAACGAGATTATCGAGCGGTGCCGCGAGCTGGGGCAGACAATCGCCGGGGGGATCGAGGCGGGAATATATTGAACCTTATACAATGCGGATGAGGGGTTCCAGGTAGTCGTCCGGTTTTTCATAGCCGAGAAGCATGAGGATCGTGGCGGCAATGTTCCCCAGTCCCGGTTCAACCATATCGACTGGTTCGTACCGGCCCGTATCGGGGCCATGGATGATGAAGGGGACCGGGTTGAGGGTGTGGCTCGTCTGCTGTTTGTATTTTCCACCGGGCCCCATGACGGGTTTTCCCGTCTTTTCGTCGACAGCGAATATCTGCTCGCAGTTGCCGTGATCGGCGGTAACGATCACCGTTGCACCGGCTGCGTCGGCCGCCTCTATGATCCGTTCCACGGCCCGGTCGACGGCCCTGACGGCCTCCACCGCCGCGGCGAACGATCCGGTGTGCCCCACCATGTCTCCATTCGGAAAATTCAGCCTGATAAACCGGTACGCCCCTGACTGCAGCGCTTCGATGGTGTGAGAGGCAATCTCGTCGGCCTTCATCTGCGGTGCCTGGTCGAAGGGAACGCGATCGGACTCAATCTCCACCCATTCCTCGGTCTCCGGATCGAACTTGGCGGAGTTGTTCCCGTTCCAGAAATAGGTGACATGGCCGAATTTCTGCGTCTCGCTGACGGCATACTGTGATACCCCGTTCCGGGCCAGGTACTCTGAGATTGTCCGTTCTATCGCGGGAGGAGGGACAAGGAAATGGGGGGGCATATGGGTATCCTCGTCATACTCGAGCATCCCGGCATAGAAGACGGCAGGATGACTCTTCCGATGGAATCCGGCAAAATCCGTTTCCACAAAGGCACGGCTGATCTCGATGGCACGGTCCCCCCGGAAATTGAAGAGGACGACACCGTGTCCGTCCCCGATCTGCGTGAGGGGCCGTGTCGGATCGCCCGGATCATGAACGACCCAGTGGGAAAGATATTGATCGTCCAACCGTTCCTGCTGCCGGAGGGCCCTGATGGCGGTGAGACTGTCGGGGAACCGCGGCCCTTCACCCAGAACATGGGCATCATACCCCCGCTCGACGATCGACCAGTCCGCCTCGTACCGGTCCATGGTGGTCACCATCCGACCGCCGCCTGAGGCGATACCGTACCGGCGCCGCGTCCCCTGCTCAAGGGCCCGTGCGCGAAGCGACCAGAGATAATCCTCCAGCTCGCCGAAGTACCGCAGGGCACTGACGGGAGACACATCCCGCCCATCGAGAAGCCCGTGGACATACACCTCCTCCACACCCTCCCGGTCGCACTGGCCGATCAGGGCGATCAGATGGGCGAGGTTGCTGTGGACGTTTCCGTCGGATATGAGACCGATGAAGTGAATCGGGGTGTGTTTTTCCCGGGCGTTCCCGATCAGGGCCTTCCACGTCTCCCCTTCAAAGAGACGACCGGTTGCGATGGCTTCATCGACCAGCTTTGCCCCCTGAGCGATGACCCGCCCCGCACCCATGGCGTTGTGACCGATCTCGCTGTTTCCCTGGTCCTTATCGGTCGGCATCCCCACCGCC
The DNA here is from genome assembly GCA_016934695.1 of Deltaproteobacteria bacterium. The sequence continues at coordinate 3,136 of JAFGSH010000027.1, read as the reverse complement.
ACTCCGTGCGCCTTGAGACGGAGAACAACCCGTTCTTCCCTCATGAGGCGACACAGAGTGGGCGGAGCCGCCGCATCGACGGCATTGCCCGGATATCCATCTTTCTCTCCCCGGTAGAGGCCCACACCGTCCAGGATAATCAGGAGCAACGGGCCTTTTACCCCTTCATACTGCGCAAGGCGGCTCAGTTCCAACATGGTATCCTCCCGGAAAGAGTCTTGTTTCAAAGCTCGTTATCGGGCCCCCAGCAGCTTTCGGGCGATAACCATCCGTTGCACTTCGTTGGTGCCTTCGTAGATCTGGCAGATCTTGGCATCCCGCATGTGGCGTTCCGCTGGATAGTCTTTGCAGTAACCGTAACCGCCGAATATCTGAACACCCTCTACGGCGGCCCGCATGGCCACATCGGAGGCGTACATCTTCGCCATGGCCGCTTCCTTTTCGAAGTCGTAGCCGTTGTCCTCAAGCCAGGCCGCCTTGAGGAGGAGCATCTCCGCCGCGTCCAGTTCGGTCGCCATATCGGCCAGCTTCCACTGGATCGCCTGGAAGGAGGTGATCGGTTTCCCGAACTGCTCCCGCTCCTTGGCGTAGGCAAGCGAATCTTCCAGGACAGCCTTTCCGATACCGCAGGCCTGCGCCCCGATGCCGATTCTCCCGGCATCGAGCCCCATCAGCATCTGCTTGAATCCCTCTCCGGGCTTGCCCAGGAGGTTCTCGGCGGGTACCTCGGCATCTTCAAAGACGAGCTCAGCCGTTCCGGATGCGAGTATCCCCATCTTGTCCTCGATGGTTCCGATGGAGAAGCCGGGGGTGTTCTTCAGATCCACGATGAGGTTCAGGACCCCCTTGTACCCCTTCGCGGGATCTTCCGTTGCCGCCAGCACGCAGTAATCAGCTACGTTGCCGCTGGTGATGAATTTCTTGACGCCGTTGACGATGTACTTGTCACCTTTGAGTTCGGCCCGGCACCTCAGTCCCGCGGCATCCGACCCTGCGCCTGATTCGGTCAGGGCATAGCATCCCTCGACCAGTCCTCCCGCCACCGGCGCGAGGAATTTCTTCTTCTGTTCGTCCGTCCCGAAGGTCCTGACGGGATACCCATAGAGCGAATTATTCACGGAGGTGATGACACCGCAACTCGCGCAGCCACGGGAAATCTCGATCAGAGCCATGACATAGGTGACGTTATCCATGCCGGCACCATCGTACTCGGTGGATACGGCAACGCCCATCAGTCCCATCTCACCAAGCTTCCGGATTACTTCCTGCGGATGCTCATGGGTTCGATCGAACTCTTCGGCCTTTGGTTTGATCTCTTCATTGACAAACCGGGTCACCATCTCTTTGACCATCTGTTGTTCTTCTGTTGGCGCAAAATTCATGATGTTTTTTCCTTCCTACTACATATATTTGACCGATTGTTCACACCAATCAGCCGGGGTAGTTGTAAAAACCCCTCCCTGATTTTCTTCCTAAAAATCCCGCAGCCACGTACTTCTTCAGGAGCGGGCAGGGGCGATACTTGGGATCGCCCAATCCCGTGTAGAGCGTTTCCATAATCGCGAGGCAGACATCCAGACCAACCAGATCGGCCAGTTCCAGCGGCCCCATCGGATGGTTGGCTCCCAACTTCATCATGCTGTCTATCGCCTCGGCGGTCCCCACCCCTTCGTACAGGGTATAGATTCCCTCGTTGATCATCGATATGAGGATCCGGTTCAGGATGAACCCGGGGAAATCGTTGCACTCGACGGGCGTCTTGCCGAACTGCATGGCCAGCTCTTCCGTCAGGTCGAATGTTTCCTGTGACGTAGCCAGCCCTCGTATCACTTCAATTAGTTTCATAACGGGAACGGGATTCATGAAGTGCATCCCGATGACCTTTTCCGGTCTCTTTGTCACGTTCGCGATCCGCGTGATCGGGATCGATGAGGTGTTTGAGGCAAGAATTACCCCCTGCGGGCAGATATCATCCAGTTTCCTGAAGATATCGAGCTTCAGGTCTTCCCGCTCGGTGGCCGCCTCCACAACAAAGTCGACCCCTTTCATATCCTCGAGATTTGTGCTCTTCGTGATCCTGCCGAGGATCTCTTCCTTCTGATCGGCCGTAATTTTATCCTTGGCCACCATCCCTTCGAGACGCTTGGCGATGGCGGCATATCCCCGCTCGACGAACTCATCCGCAATATCGTTCATGATGACCTTCAAACCGCCCTGGTGCGCAACAACCTGGGCGATCCCGTTTCCCATCTGACCGGCGCCAACGACGCCGAATGTTGTGATTGCCATGTTCCCTTCTCCTTTGCGTACAGTGTTATACCCGTTCAAGAACCATCGCCATCCCCTGACCACCCCCGATGCAGAGGGTAGCAAGGCCGAGATTGAGGTCCTTCTTCTGCAGCTGCATCGCAAGACTGTAAGTGATCCGTGCGCCGGTGCAGCCGATGGGGTGCCCGATGGAGATCCCGCTTCCGTTCAGGTTGCAGTTGTCGAGGCTGATCCCCAGTTCGCGCATACAGGCGATCGCCTGGCAGGCGAATGCCTCGTTCAGCTCGATGTAATCCATATCCTTGACCGTCAGCCCCAACTGGTGCATGACCTTCCGGGTCGCCGGAATGGGTCCCAGGCCCATATAGGCGGTATCGACGCCGCCGGACGCGTATCCTCTTATCTTCGCAAGGGGTTTGAGTCCCAGTTCCTGTGCCTTGTCGGCGCTCATCAGGACAACGGCAGCAGCGGCATCATTGATCCCCGAAGCGTTTCCGGCGGTAACCGTTCCGTCTTTTGTGAAGACCGGTGCCAGTTTGGCCATCTTTTCCAGCGTCGTGTCCATGGGGCGCTCATCGACCTCAAAGACCTTGGGGTCACCCTTACGCTGCGGCATGACCACCGGGACGATCTCATCAACAAATTCGCCGCGGGCGATCGCCGCCAGCGCCCGCTGATGACTGAGGAGGCCAAGCTCGTCCTGCTCCTCGCGAGTGATACCGTAGAGCTTAGCGATATTCTCGGCGGTGAAGCCCATGTGATATTTATTGAAAATCTCGTACAGACCGTCGTGGACCATGATGTCGGTGATCTGGCCGAAGGGCATGTCCATCCGGTACCCCCACCGCGCCTTCGGGAGGGCATAGGG
>JAFGSH010000287.1 GCA_016934695.1 Deltaproteobacteria bacterium | reverse complement strand
CCGTTCAGGAGAAAGGCGACGAGGGCGTCCTTCGGCCTCTCCGTGTACAGGTGACCGGCACCGGGAAGGACCGCGGCCAGTGTCCCAGCAACGCCCGGGGACTTCTGGGGAAGATTATCGATTTGGGCAAGGCCCGCCGAAAAGATCCCCGCGGAGCCGTGCAGTTCGCTCTGCTCCGGGACTCGTGAAAACATCTCCTCTGCCCTCTTCCATTCTTCCATTTCCACGAGGACGAGGGCGCTCTCATAGATCGCCCGTGCCCGCGGTTCCCCGGCTTTGATCTCGATTATACGTGCGAAGGTGGCGAAGGCCTCTTCGTGCAGGGAGAGATTCTTTTCACTCAACCCCTTGAAGTACAAGGCCTCTCCGGCCATCCGGCTGTCCGGGAAATTATCGAGGAAGGTATCGAAGGCCTCCCGCGCGTTCTGCCACTTTTCCGCCTTGAAGTAGCTCAGTCCTATCTTGAAGTATGCTCGCTCGCAGAGCTCCTTCGCATCGGGGCAGAGGAAGATGAGCCTCTTGTACTCGCCGATCGCCCGGTAGAAATCGGATTCACCGAACAGGCTCTCCGCGAAGGCCATCTGCCGTTCGCAGTCGGCCGGCTCACCTCCCAGAACACCGGGGGGAGACGTTACAAGAAACGCAAGAGCAAGAAGAAGCAGCCCGAGGGCGGTCGCTCGCATCCTTTTCTACACACCCCTCCCCAGTTTGAAGGCTTCTATGTTTTTCTTCAGTATCTTCGGAGAGAAGCTCTCCGCCAAGACGGCCTCCCACACGCCGCAGTCCGCATCTAGATGCGCTGACAGCACCCCGAGAATGACCGTGTTGGCCATCCTCCGGTCCCCCGACCGAAGGGCGATCCCGGTAGCGTCCACCACCTTGACATCCATAAAGTATTGTTTGATGAAATCAACGGCATCGTCCGGATACGGTTCCTCGCCGAGGTTTACCGACGGGGGGTATACCTCCTCATCGTTGATGATCACCTTCCCATCGCCCCTCAGGTAGTCAAGGTATCGCAGGGTCTCCAGTTTTTCGAAGGAGACGAGGACGCCGACCTCCCCCTTTTTGGCGAGGGGTGAATATACCTTCGGACCGAACCGCACGTGGCTGCTCACGCATCCGCCCCTCTGGGCCATCCCGTGTACCTCGCTCTTCTTCACGTCGAACCCGGCCTTCATCAGGACCGCGGAGAGGATATCGCTTGCCCGTATGATCCCCTGCCCGCCCACGCCGACCATCAACACGCTCTGTACGGATGTGCTAGTCATCTTCAGTGACCTCCTCGATGGCTCCCGCGGCGCACAACTGCCGGCACAGGGTGCATCCATCGCAGAGGGCGGAATCGATCAGTGCGATGCCCTCCTGCCTCTTTGTCTTCTTTTCGATTTTCATATCCATATCTTCAAAGCGTCGCCACGAGATCGGCGGGCATCCCAGTCCGAGGCACAGCTTGCAGCCGGTGCACTTATCGGGATCGACCCGCAGGGGTGGTTTCCGGCCTGACTTCTGCTTCACGGCGAGCAGGGCACACGGCGCCCGCGATATCACCAGGGAGGGGCCGTCCGCGGCAAGTTCCTCCTTGATCACCCGTCTCGTCTCCTTGATGTTGAAGGGATCGATCACCCGTACGCTGTCGATACCGAGCGCCTTCCCCAACTCGACGAGATCGAGGGTCTTGGTTGCCTCACCCTGGAGGGTAACGCCGGTCGCGGGGTGTTCCTGCATCCCCGTCATGGCAGTTGTCCGGTTGTCGCATATAACGATAACCGCATTGCTTTTGTTGTAGGCCATGTTCAGGAGCGGGGTGATTCCCGAATGTACGAAAGTGGAATCGCCGATCACACCGACTACCTTCCCCTTCTCTCCCAGGGCCTTGTCCATGCCGTGCGCCATCCCGACGCTGGCTCCCATGCAGATGCAGGAATCCAGCCCCTCGAGGGGTTTCATGAATGAGAGCGTGTAGCACCCGATATCGCCCGTCACAAACACCTTCAGCTTCCCCAGGACATAGAAAAGTCCCCGGTGGGGACAGCCCGGACAGAGATTCGGAGGTCGCTGTGGGAGCGGTCGGACCGGCAGGTCAACCCCTTCCGTCTTTGCACCCCTGATCCCGGCCTCCACGATCCCGGGATTGAACTCCCCCGTGTAGGGAAATACGGTCTTGCCGGCAACCTCGATCCCCATTGCCCGCACCTGCTCCTCGATGAAAGGGTCGAGCTCCTCGACCACGTATATCTTCTCCACCTTCGAGGCAAACTCTTTGATCAGGCCCGCAGGGAGGGGATACACCATCCCCAGCTTGAGGTAGGAATAGTCGGGGAAGACGTCCTTCGCGTAGTTGTAAGGCATCCCGGCCGTTATGATCCCCACCTTCGTGTTGTTGATCTCCATCCGGTTCTCCGGGAAGGTCTCCGCGAATGTTCGGAGCCGCTCCATCCTCTTTTCCACCTCGATCCTTCGCTCCCGCGCCTTGGCGGGGACCATCACGTACTTTGCCGGGTCCGGCCGGATACCCCTCTTTTCGTCGACCCGCCTGGGTCCTTCCAGGGCGACGACGGACTTGGAGTGCGAGACCCGCGTGGTGGTTCGCAGAAAGATGGGGGTGTCGAACTCACTGCTCATCCTGAAGGCGATCTTGATGAATTCCTTCGCCTCGGCGCTGTCAGCAGGTTCCAGCATCGGGATCTTGGCTGCCCGTGCGTAGTTCCGGTTGTCCTGTTCGTTCTGGGAGCTGTGCATGGAGGGATCGTCCGCGCTGATGACGACCAGACCTCCCTCTGTGCCGGTGTAACTCGCGGTGAAGAGAGGGTCCGCGGCCACGTTGACTCCCACGTGCTTCATCACCACCATGGCCCGTGCCCCGCCCAGGGCGGCACCAATCCCCACCTCGAGGGCCACCTTCTCATTCGGCGACCACTCGGCGTAGACGCCGTCATACTTCGCGAACGCCTCCATTATTTCGGTGCTCGGCGTTCCGGGGTAGGCGGAGGCGAATGTAATCCCGTCTTCATACGCCCCCCGGGCTATTGCCTCATTTCCCGACATCAATACTTTCATTATGTTACACGCAACCCTTCTTCTGCATTATTACTTCTCATCACCCTGCGAGGCAAGGGACGCTATCTTCGCCTTTACCACCATTTCTATGATCGGATCGTTCGTCTTCCCGGCGGCCCTGCGGTAGAACTCTACCGCCTCCTTCTGCTTTCCCGTCTTCTCGTATATCCGCGCGATATTGGCATAATTGATATATTCGAGCCGTGTCCCCTGTACGCCTTTGTTGGAAGTTTCAAATGATTTCAAGGCATTGTCGTAATCTTCGGTCTCTTCATAGCAGTAACCCAGGCCGTGATGGGCGAGGGAGATCAGGATATCGTGTTTCCCCGACCGTTTCAGGAAGGCCCTGTAGGATTCGATGGCCTTTTCCATATTGTCGACGTTGAAGTAGAGATTTCCCATATTGTAGAGGGCAAGAGAGGCCGTATGGCTGCCCGGGTACTCCTTGACGAGTTCCTCGTATATTCCCAGTGCCTTCAGATACGCGCCCCGCATATCCTCCTTGGGATTGCCCGGCACCGAATAGGAATTGTAGGCCGAGGAATAGAGACTCTGGGCCCTGTTCTCATGATCCAGACGGTAGAGGTACCATACCCCGGACAGGATGATGGCGAGGAGCACGATCGCCCCGGCAAGGTAAAAATTCTTTTTGTGCTCCGATATGTACTGTAGTATGTGCCACCCGATTGTGTGAAACTCATCCGGCTGTTCCAGTTCTTTTTTTGTCAGCTTGTCCGCCATTCAAGGCCTCCTTTATCGTTCTCCGTTTATCCTTTCCGCTATGTACTTCGGCACCCGCATGATCTTACCCTCGGTGTTCGTAAAGGGATGGAGGGTAAATCCCCTGGCCAGGATACGCCTCTCCTCTTCGTTGCGTATCACATAATCGAACCGTATGCTGGCCCGCCCGAGGGCGGTTATCTCTGTCTCGATTACCACCACATCGTCATATCTCGCGGGGGACAGGTAGTGGCATCCCATCTTCGTTACCGGGATGCTGTACCCGCCGGACTCAAAATCAGCGTAGACGATGCCCATTTCGCGCAGCAGTTCCACCCGACCCCTCTCGAACCATTTCAGGTAGTTGGCATGATAGACCACGCCCATGGCGTCCGTATCGGCATAGATCACCCGCACACGGCACTCACCTTTTCTTTTCAAGAAATCCCCTCCAATCTTTCATAAAGTGATCCATCAGCAAATGACCGGGAGAGACCACTATCCCCGAGTTGCGGGCGTTGGCCTCGTCACAGGAAAGGCCCGCTGCGGCATTCTCCCCCGCAACAGAAGACAGCACCGCGAAGGGACTGAAATCCGACGAATGAGTCTTCAGCGCTATCGGCGTGGGGTGATCGCTCAGGACCATCACCCTGAAGTCCCCAAGGGAGGCAATCCCCGTCAGGATCCTGCCCACAACCTCCCGGTCGAAGTCCTCGATGGCCTTGATCTTGCCCTCTATATTCCCCTCGTGCCCCATTTCGTCGGGGGCCTCCACATGGAGAAAGACAAAATCACCGCCCTCGAGGAAGCCAAGGGCTCTCTCCGCCTTTCCCCGGTAGTTGGTATCGATATACCCGGTCGCCCCTTCGACGGGAAGGACCTCGAGTCCTGCATAGACGCCGATCCCCTTCAGGAGATCGACGGCGGAGATGATCCCGCCCTTGATCCCGTACCGGCCGGTGAGCGGCTCCATCGCGGGCGCCCTCCCCTCTCCCCACAGCCAGATGGAGGTCGCGGCTTTTTTCCCCTGCACCGCTCGCTCCCGGTTGACGGGATGATCTTTCAATATCGCGCGCGAACGCTCCATGAGGCGCCTGATCTCTTCCGATCCTTCCCCTTTCGGCAGGTAATCGGCAATCGCCCGGCCGGTGATGTCGTGCGGGGGGGTCGTTTCCAACGAGGCGGGACCGCCCTTGTAGATCATCAGGTGGCGGTATCCGACGCCGGGATAAAACTTGATCCGCGCTGAACCCAGTTTCGCATCGAGGTCCTCCACGATCCGCCGGGCCTCTTCGGACGAGATATGGCCGGAGGTAAAGTCCTCCATGACGGTTTCGCCAGCCGAGCCCAGTGTCACGAGATTACAGCGGAAGGCCACGTCGCCGGGAGCCAGGTTAATCCCCATACTCGCCGCCTCCAGAGGGCCGCGCCCGGAATGGAACACCGCCGGGTCGTATCCCATGACGGCAAGGTTCGCCACGTCGCTCCCGGGCGTCATACCGGCGGGGATCGTATCGATCAGCCCCAGCGTCCCTTCGGCCGCCATTCGATCCATATGGGGTGTATGGGCGAACTGCAGGGGTGTCTTCCCCTGCAGTTCGGGGAGCGGCCAGTCCGCCATCCCGTCGCCCAGCAGGATAACATGCTTCATCTCAGCGATTCATCCTCTATCCTGATCAATGTTGTCTTTCCGAAGACGACGTCCTCGAGGGTGTTGTCGATCTCTTCCAGGGCCGTCTGAACGTTTTTCTCCCGGGCCTTGTAAGTCGTGACTACGATGGGCACCCCCTTGTCCTTGTCGAACTTCTTCTCCTTCTGGATCACAGAGGATATGCTGATATCGTGTTTTCCAAGTATTCCCGATATCTTGGACAGGACGCCGGGACGATCGACCGCCGAAAATCTGAAATAGTAGTTCGTGACGACGTCATCCATCGGGAGGAGGTGTATATCTTCGATCTGATCCTTCTTGTAGGAACGCAGGGGGACTCTCCTCCAGGTTCCCGCCATGATATCCCGCGCGATGTCGACGAGGTCTCCCACGACCGCGCTTGCCGTCGGCATCATGCCGGCACCCTGGCCGTAGAGGAAGACCGAGCCGGAGTTATCGCCCATCAGGTGAAAGGCGTTGAAGTTCCCATTGACACTGGCCAGGATGTGGTCGAAGGGGATCATGGTCGGGTGTATCCGCGCCTCTATAAGCCCTCCCCTCCTGATCGCGATGGCGAGGAGCTTGACGGTGTAGCCCAGATCCCCGGCGAACTCGATATCCAGCGGGCTCATCTTCGCGATCCCTTCCCGGTAGATATCATCCAAGACCACCCGCTTGCCGTAGGAGAGCGACAGGCAAATCGCGAGCTTGTGAGCGGTATCGACCCCCTCGATGTCGTATGCCGGGTCCGCCTCGGCGAATCCGAACTCCTGGGCCTCCATGAGGACCGATTGGAAGTCTCTCCTCTCGCTGGTCATCCTCGTCAGGATGTAGTTGCAGGTTCCGTTCATGATCCCGAAAATAGAGTCGATATTGTTCCCTGCGAGGCTCTCCTTCAGGGTCTTGATGATCGGGATCGTGCCCCCGACGCTCGCCTCGAAGCCGATGTTGATCTTCTCGTCGTCGGCAGCCTCGAATATCTCGTTCCCGTAAGTGGCGATGAGGGCCTTGTTCGCGGTGACTACGTGCTTCCCGCTGTGGATAGCGTCGAGGACGATCGTCTTTGCGTGGGTGTAGCCTCCCACCAGTTCCACGACGATGGATATTTTCGGATCGTCCAGGATCTCCCTTACATCCGTCGTGAGGATCTCCCGGTCGACCTCGACCTGCCGCGGCGT
>JAFGSH010000026.1 GCA_016934695.1 Deltaproteobacteria bacterium | reverse complement strand
GAAATCGATCTGGTTGAAGATCGACGGTTTTTCCGATTCGATGATCTTCACGATCTTCTCCGCCGCGAACGGCGGTGTGGGTGCCGTCTTGATCAGCTCGTCGTCCCGCTCGATGAAACGCCGGGCGCGATCCCGGTAGGCGGAGCCCTCGGGCGGCAGGACGTGTATCTTGGCCGCGAAGCTCGTAGAGACCTGCGCAGGCTCGATCAGGGCCACCCGGATGCCGAAGGGCTCCACCTCGTACTTGAGGGAGAGCACCATCCCCGTGACGGCGAATTTGCTCGCCGAGTAGATCGATTCGAAGGGGAAGGGGATGCGCCCCACCAGCGAAGACATGGCGATAAGCTTGCCGGTCCGCCGCTCGCGCATCGACGGGATAAAGGCCTGAAAAATCGCCGCCGCACCGATGACGTTGATTTCCAGGCACGTGAGCGCCTTCTCCAGATCTACCTCTTCAAAGGGGCTGAAGAACCCGATCCCCACGTTCGACAGCACCGTGTCGACGTGGCCGTACCGGGCGAGGACACGGTCACGGAATTTCGTGATCGCCGGCCGGTCGGTGATGTCGATCACATCGAGGAGGTGATCGCCGCCGATCTCTTTCAGTTCTTTTTCCAGAGAGGCGATCCCCTCGGAATCGCAGTCAAAGCCCGCCACGCTGTGGCCCTTCTCGGCAAGCATCGCGGCGACATGCCGCCCCATCCCATCGCCACAACCGGTAATCACGACAACCTGTCCCATATCATTCCCCCCTTGTATTTATGCGGACGTGTCTTTTGCTCCTTCCGCGCGGTACCACTCCCCCATCTGCCTCATGGATTCCCTGAAATCCGGATAGATCATCCGGTATCCCGTGGCCTTCAGTTTGCCGTTATCGACCACGTAATCGTCATACAGGTATTTCACCGCGTCCAGTTCCAGGTCCGGTATGCGACCCCTGCGCGCCGACACGGCGCCGTCCACCCGCGCGACGATCTTCACCAGCCAGAGGGGCAGGTGCATGGCCGGGGGCTTCGTGCCGAAGGCCTCCGAGGCCATTACCAGGGCCTCTTCCAGGGCCGGGTGGGTGTCTTCGGCGATATTGAAGGCCTCCCCGACGGCATCATCGATGAAGGAGAGGTGGTAGACAGCGGCGGCCACGTCTTCCGCCCGGACGTTGGAGAGGAGCTGTGTGCCGCTTCCCGGGATCGCGGTGATGCTCGAGGGGCGCGAAAAGGCCTTCCCCGCGCCGTCGTTGCAGCGCGGTCCATACACGGTGCACGGACGCGTGATGATCGCCGGGAGGCCTTCCTTGATGCGACCCCGGACGACATCCTCGCCGTCGCGCTTGCTCCTCCCGTAGGAATCCCGCGGATCACGGGGGGAGCCTTCCCGAAAGGGCTCGCCCCGGTAATAGCCGTACACGCTGGTGGAGCCGACATGGATATACCGCTTGACGTTGTTTTTCAGGGCGAGATCGGTGATCAGCTTGACTCCCTCGACATTGGTGGGACGGAGGGATTCATGGGGGGTGGAAAAATTACAGATGGCCCCGAGGTGGAATACCCGGTCGACCCCGCCTTCGAAAAGCCGGGGGAGTGTCTCCGGCTTCGTCAGATCGGCGGCGACGTATTCGACGCCCAGGCGGTCGAAGAAGGACGTGTCCTTCCGGGGACGGGCGGAGGCCCTGACGCGAACCCCCTCCCGGACAAGGAATTCAACCAGGTGGCTCCCCATGAACCCGGCCGCGCCGGTGACAAGAGTAATGCCGCTGTACTCCATGATCCCCCCTGTTGAAGCCGGTAATCACAAAAATGCCGTGTCTTCTACTGAAGTATTCTCCTTGATCTGTTTCTTGATTTCGTCGCGGGCACGGCGGAGCCATTTCAGATACATCTCTATCTGAGTTATGCCGAGATCGATAATGAGACGGACGTACACGCCCTGCCGCTCCCATCGGCCGCGGTTTATCTGCCGCTGCTTCAGTTGCGCCTCGTACATTTCTATCTGCCGGTCTATGATCTCCAGAGCCCGCTCGTCATCCCCGAATCCAAAGAACGCGAACTTGAGCAGGAAGAGGTCCCTGATGAGGATAGGTTTCTGGGGAAGCTCGGCAAGCCACCGTGAAAACTCGCCGATCCCCTCTTGGGTTATGGAATACCGCTTTTTACGGGGACCGCCGTTTTCCGACGGAGCCTCTTCGACCATATCGATGAGGCCCTCTTTTTCCAGTTCTTTGAGGCTGGGGTACACCTGACCGAAATTGATCGACCACATATGGCCGAAGTTCCGCTCGATATGCTTCTTGATCTGATACCCGTGCATATCCGAGTAATTGAGAAGTCCAAGGATGGCGTATTTGATCGACATGACAGGCCCTCGGTATCCCGCCGTTAGACTGGCAGGACTATGTATATTTTATATACGTCCTGATGGGCAAGTCAACCTTTTTTTGAGAGATAAAGACGCCTGCCCGGTGACGCCCGGCCGGGTTGGGACAGGGGCCTGTTGGTCGTGGCGAATCGGGTATAATTGCGAACCGCCGTACCATGCTAAGGATGATCATCTGATCTTCAGGAAGTCCTGTTCTCTGAGGAGAGGAAGGATTTCTTCCAGAAAATGGTTAAGAAAAAGACGATTCCGGCCTCAAATCGATGATTTTCTCTTGAAAAATATTGCTTGTAAAAATATACTCGGAAAATATTAAAGAGGCCATATACCGTAACAGCACCACATCCTGCACCATTATGCTACAAGAAAATCCAAACGCAAGGAGGGTCCTTACATGTTGAGTGCTCGTAAAAGCAGGTTCTTGATGTTCTTGTTGGTGGGGCTTTTGGGGGTGGCAGGGGGCTTTGTCCTTGCCGGTTGTTCGTCTGCGCCGAAGACCTTTAATCCTGACATTCCGGGTCCCCAGCTGATTGTAAACCCCGAGTCCGTCAGTCTCGGTGCTGCTGCATTGATGGGAGAAAAAATTGTTTTCGAGGGATTGGGATTTACACCTGAAGATTCCGTATTCATTACGTTATCCGGCCCCGATGAAACCGAGGTGGTCGTGGCTGACGGAAAGGTCGATGCCGGCGGTAAATTTGCCGCCCCGATAGGAACTCTCGCGAAGGTCACGGGAATCCTGAGAGGGAATGTCAGTGGCACGTATGCGGAGGATGGAAAATATAATCAGTTTGTCGTCATTACCCAGCCGCCCATTCCGGCTGGTGCCTATACCGCCAAAGTCACGTCCATGAGTTCCGATAAGACGGCGGAGACAGCGCTCACTTTCGAAAAACCGTCTATCGTCGATAGACTAAAAGACTGGCTGGGAAAACGTTTGGGAAAGATTCAGGACAAGAGGCCTGCAAAGTAAGGGCCTGTCCGAACCTTTTTACACCGCTTCAGTTTTTCATTCCGTTACATCAGCGGATTCTTTCGCTCCGGCAGGTATGCGCCTGCCGGAGCTTTTTGGTGACCTCACGTCTTCGCCAGGAGCATCGACTCAGATGGCCGGCGTTCCCCGGCCGCAGCATCTTTTGAATTTTTTGCCGCTTCCGCACGGGCACGCCTGGTTTCGGCCGACCCGGTCGAACTGTCCGCCCAAAATCGATTCCCTCAGCCGTATGGCGCGGTCTCGTATCTCCGCCGTAACCGGCTCGATGTGCTTGAGGAGCGCGGACCACGCCTCGCAGTACCGGCTGGCATCGGTGTACGTCCCGTTTGTATCGAGTCGGAATCTCGTACAGTCCCCGTGACAAAAATCGAACCACCGGCATTCACGGCAGACCGGGGGTACGTGCGACTTCATGACACCGAACTCGGTTCTTTTCTCGCTGTGTAGTATGGAGGGAAAGTCGTCCCGGGTGATATTCCCGAGATACCAGTCAGGATACACGAAAAAATCACAGGGATAACAATCACCGTTGTGTTCGATCACCAGGTACGAGGCACAGGTGTCGTGCCAGCAGCAGGATGCCGGAGTGCCGCCCGCCAGGTACATAAGGATATCCTCGAAGAGTCGTATCGACACATAGGGGAATCCGTCATCGTACCACCGGTCGAACAGCCGGCAGTAGAAAGCTCCGAGTTCTGTGCCGCCGACCGAGAAGGGCAGCACCTTCGATCCTTCATCGACTTCGAAACAAGGGATGAATTGGAGGTACTCGAAGTTGTTCCGGCGCATGAAATCGTAGAGCCGGTCGGGTTGTTTCACATTCCCGTCATGCAGCAGGGTCAGGATATTAAAATCCACGCCGTATTCCCGCATTCCCTCGATGGCGCCCATGATCGTGTGGAAGGTGCCGTTGCCCCTTGTATCCACGCGGTATGCGTCGTTCATATCGGCGGGACCGTCAAGACTGATCCCCACCAGGAAACGATTGTCGCGCAGGAAACGCAGCCAGTGGTCATCCAGCAACACCCCGTTCGTCTGGAGCAGGTTTTCGACCCGTTGCCCGGCACGGGCGTATTTCTTCTGCATCTCAACCGCATCCCTGAAGAAATCCAAGCCCTTAAGGGTCGGCTCTCCCCCCTGCCAGCAGAAGGAAACGAGCCCGGCGCCGGACCCCATGACGGTCCGTATCATGGCATCCAGGGTGTCATGGTCCATGAAGGGTGACGGCTCTTCGTACATGCCGGCCACCCGCTTATAGAAACAATACGAGCACTCGAGATTGCAACGGTATGAGGCGGGCTTTACAAGCAGGGACAGGGTATTCATAGTCATTCTTCGAAAACGGGAATCGGCGGCGCAACCACGATGGATGAGTCCGTTACTTTTGGGAAACGGGGTGCCCGATAAATCCCCTGGGATTTTTCCCGATCTCGTTCCTGAATGCGTTCAATGCCGTATCAAGTCGTTCAGCCACCTCGGGATAGGTGTTGATAACGTTGTACGACTCTCCCGGGTCGCGCTGGATATCGTACAGGAGCGGCCATCGGTCACCCATCTGCTCGGCGCCCAGTGCGTTGGGGATGGCCGCCGCATCGAGTGCTATGGGCCAGGTGTAGCGGTTCATCTTATCGAAGTATTTCCAACGGCCGGCCCGGATCCCCTCCAGGCGGCCGTAATGGAAGAAGTACAGGGCCTCATGCGGTGACGTGCTGCTTTCCCCCGTGAGGAGCTCGATGATATTCCTTCCATCTACGATCCGGTCTTTGGGCAGACCCACCCCGGCAAGAGAGAGCAGGGTGGGGTAGAGGTCGATGTTCATGACGGTGGCGGGATTCACGTCTCCCCGCGGTATCCGCTCGGGCCATCTGGCGATGAAGGGGACCCTGAAGCCGCCCTCGTAACTCTGCCCCTTCCGTCCGCGGAGAGCCCCGGCGCTGCCCTCGTACCAGGGGCCGTTGTCGCTGGTGAATATCACCAGGGTGTTTCGCTCCAGTCCGTTTCGCCTCAGGCATTGCAATATCTCCCCCACGCTCCAGTCGAGTTCTTCGACCACGTCGCCGAACTTTCCCCCGTGGGACTGCTTCTCGAATCTTTCGGACGGGAACAGGGGCTGATGCGGGAAGGTGTGGGCCAGATACAGGAAGAACGGCGCACCAGATGACTCCTCTATGAATCGCACCGCTTCCCGGGTATAGAGTCCGGTGAGCTTCGCCTGATCCTCGTCCTGGCCGAGGTCGGCCTCGAGCTCTGTTTCGTTGCGGTACAGGGGGAAGGGTTTCATGTCGTTGCTGTAGGGAACGCCGAAGTAGTAATCAAAGCCGTGGCGGATGGGGTTGTATTTCGGATCGGTACTGTAATCGCCCAGGTGCCATTTCCCCAGCATGCCGGTGCGGTACCCGGCGACCTTCAGCGCCTCGGCCAGAGTAATTTCGGCAGGGTCGATACCGTGGCCGATGTATTCTTCCCGGATATCCATCACCCCGAGCGGTTTCAACATCCCGCCGAAATTCCGGGCCATTACCCTGCCGACGGGCTCGTCTTCGGGATAGGTGTTGCCGATGATCCCGGTTCGAATGGGGTATCTGCCGGTGAGCAGACCCGCCCGTGACGGGGCACATATCGCATTACAGGCGTAATATTCGGTAAAGCGCATCCCCTCATCCGCCAGGCTATCGATATGGGGGGTGCGGATGACGGTGTTGCCGAAGCAGCCGATATCTCCGTAGCCCAGGTCGTCGCAGTAGATGAGGACCACATTCGGCCGCGGCGCGGATGCGTTCACTACGCCGAGGGAGTATTTTTCGGCCCCCGCGGGGTAGTCGCCGATGAGTTCCTTTATGTCGTTGACCCGGAGAAGACGGTACACCCCGCTTCCTACCAGCACCGCCCCGCCGATGCCGACGCCTATCCAGATCGACCTCTTGAGAAAACTGCGCCTGGAGATATCGTCCTTGGCCATGGCATCCCCCGTTTTGCGCCGAAAGAGTCAAGAACCGGTCTGACCGTTCAACGTACCCTTACCCAACGGATAGATATACTAAGTAACTGAAGCGGGAAACACAAGATAATAAATATCTCGATAATGAAATGCTCAGATCCCGTCATCCCGATCTCTTTCCGGATCGCAGGTCCTCGATCGCCAGGTAGAAGCAGGGGACCAGGACCAGGGTGATCAGGGTGGCGAAGAGGATCCCGAAGCCGAGTGATATGGCCATGGGGATCATGAAGCGGGCCTGCCGTGAGGTTTCCAGCATGATGGGAGCCAGTCCGCCGAATGTTGTCAGCGATGTCAGGAGAATCGGGCGGAAACGGCTGATCGCCGCCGTATAGATCGCGTCGTGCAGGTCTTTTCCCTGTTCACGCTGCCGGTTGGCAAAGTTGATCAGCAAGAGCGAATCATTGACCACCACTCCCGAGAGGGCGACGATCCCAAAGAGGCTCATCACACTGAGGGAGTAGCCCATCAGGAGGTGGCCGAAGACCGCCCCCACGATTCCGAAGGGGATGCTCACCATGACAATCAACGGCTGGATGTAGCTCTTGAAGGGTACTGCCAGGAGGGCGTATACGGCCAGCATGGCCAGCATCAGCCCCATGAAGAGGCTCTTCATGCTGTCCGAAAGATCAGCCTGATGTCCCTCAAAACCGTAGTCCAGACCGGCATATTTCCGTTTCAATTCCGGCAGCGTCTCCGCCTTGAGTGTGCTCACGATGCGGCTCGCCTCGCTGGGGGGGGTGATGTCCGCCGTCACCGTGATGACCCGCCGTCCGTTCCTGCGATCTATCTCCGTATAGGCCCGGCCCCGCTTCATGTCGACCGCCTCCTGCAGGGGAACCTCCCGGCCGGAAGGGGTCCTGAGCATCAGTTCCTCGAGGTTGTATTCCGACACGCGCTCGCTCTTGGGGAGACGCACCATGATCTTGACCTCGTTTCGTCCCCGCTGCTGGCGGAGGACCTCGTTCCCGTAGAAAGAGTGACGTACCTGGCTCGCGACGTCACGGGCGGTCAGGCCGAGTGCCCGGCCTTCGGGGCGGACCGTGAAGTCGATCTGCTGTTTCCCGGGAGCAAACCCGTCGTTGATATCCGTTACCTTGGGGAAATGGCTGAATGCTTCGGCCAGTTCCGACCCGGCAGCCTCCAGGATCGAGAGATCCCGGTGGCTCAGTTCGATGGACATGGCCGCCCGTGAGCCGGGCCCGCCGGCATCGGACTTGAATGAGATGGTTTCCAGGCCGGCAATCGACCCGACTTCCCGGCGCCACGCCTTCACGAAATCACCTGTCTCCATGGGGCGCCGGTCGGCCGGGGTGAGGAAGACGCGCACCCGGCAGGTATGGCTCCCCGCCGTACCGCTGACCGAGGCGCCAATCTCGGAAAAAATCCCTTGGACCAGTTTCTCTCCCCCGTCTTGAGCGGCGATCTTCTGGGCCGTTTCCACCAGAATTGCCTGGATCGCCTCGGTCTTTTCCACCGCCGACCCGTAGGGGAGGGCGATTTCCACCTGGGCAAAGTCCGACTCGATCCGTTCCATCAGGGTGATCCCCATCCGTCCGCTCTTCACATAGACCAGGGTCATAAGCAGGACCGCCAGCGCGACGGCAATGGTCAGGTACCGCCAGACGAGGGCCCGGTCTAGGAAGGGGCCGTAGTGTTCTCTGACCAGCCGGCTGAATTTGTTGCTGAAGCGTTGCTGGTTCCTGTGCAGCCAGGCCATAACCGCCCGGTCGGGTTTCTCGCTCCGATGTCCCAGGTGGGCCGGCAGGATGAAGAGACTCTCCACCAGAGAGATGGCAAAGACCGTGATCACGACGATGGGGATTGCCTTGTATATCTTCCCTGAGATCCCCGGCACGAAGAGGAGGGGGGTGAAAGTGACGATGTTGGTCAGTATGCTGAAGGTGACCGGCATGGCGACCTCGCGCACCCCCGCGACGGCCGCCTTCCCGAAGGTATACCCCCGTTCCCGGTAGGTATAGATGTTCTCTCCCACCACAATGGCGTCGTCCACAACGATCCCCAGCGCCACGATAAAGGCGAACATCGACATCATGTTGATGCTGACCCCGAGGGTGGGAAGAAAGAGGATCGAGCCGAGGAAGGAGATGGGGATCCCCATGGTCACCCAGAAGGCCAGGCGCGCCTCCAGGAAGAGCCCCAGCAGGATCAGGACCAGGGCGAGCCCCATGTATCCGTTGTTGAGAAGGAGTGTGAGGCGCTGGCGGTATACGTCCGACCGGTCTCTCAGAACATCGATGCTGATCCCCGGCGGCAGGTTCCGCCGCCATTCCTCCATGTACTTCAGGGTGGCGTCCGCCACCGACAGGGGTGTCTGGTCGCCTACCCGATAGACATCGATCATGATGGCGGGTTTGCCGTTGTACGTGGCGTAGGTATCCGTGTCCTCGAATCCGTCGATCACTGTGGCGATATCTTCGAGGAGGACTTGTGTGCCGTCGCTGGAAGAGATGACCGGGATGCGGGCGAACTCTTCACCGTAATCGCGGCGTTCCGTCATGCGCACCAGGATCTCGCCGCTGTCGGTCTTGATGCCGCCCCCCGGCAGTTCGACGGCCGTCTGCCGCACCTTTGCAGCAACGTCGTCGAGCGTCAGGTTGTGGGCGCGCAGCTTGTCCTGCGGCACCTCGATGCTGATCTCCAGGTCGCGGGTTCCAGAAAGATCCACCTGGGTGATCTCGGGGTCTTGGAGGAGCCTGTCCCGGATCTCTTCGGCCTTCTCGCGAAGGACACGCTCGCCCTGATTCCCGTACAGGGCCAGTGATATGACCTGCCGCCGATGGGCGATGATCTCTATCCTCGGGTCCTCCGACTCTTCGGGAAAGGAGGTGATACGATCCACCTCGCTCTCGATATCGCGGGCCAGCTTCTGGATGTTATACCCCTCGATCATCTCGACCTGCACGATCCCGGAGCCCTCCCGTGCGCTTGAGGTGATCTCGTTGATCCCTTCCAGGCCCGAGACGGCCTCTTCCACGGCGAGGATGATCCCCTGCTCGACCTCTTCCGGACTTGCCCCGGGGTAGGAGACGTTGATGTTCACATAGTCCAGATCGAAATCGGGGAAAACCTCCTGCTTGATCTGCATGGCCCAGATGAGGCCGCCTATGAGAAAGACGATCATCAGCAGATTGGCGGCGACGGAATTGCCAGCCATCCAGGCGAGAGGGCCTCTCTTTTCGCTTCGTTTGTCCATCGGCGTCCTTATTTCGCTGGTACTTGTTTTTCTTTCTTATCCGGGATTGTCACGGAGGATCCTTCCGCCGGTTTATTCACCATGATCTTCATCCCCTGGACCGGGGCCGAAAGACCGGTCGTAATAATCCGCTCGCCGTCACTCAGGTCGTTTCTGACCAGGACAGTTGTCTCTCCCTTCCAGGCGATATCGACGGCCCGCATATCGAGGGTGTCATCATCGCCTGCCACCCAGACGCTCCGGCCGTCCCGCAGGGCGGAACGGGAAAGGACGACGACGCCGTCCAGTACGGGCCCTTCGATCTCGACGCGCACATATTCGCCGATCAGGAGAGGAGGCCTGGTATTTTCAGGGGACTTAAGGTCGAGCGGATCGTCGACCGCGATGAGGATGCGGGCCATCCGTCCTTCTTCTTCAAGGTCGCTCAGGAGTCTGGCGACGGTGCCTTTCCGTTCGTGCCTGGTCGTGTTCCCGTAGAGAATGCGCACCTTCGATCCCTGATCGTTTCCGCCCTTGGGGAAGGAGAGCCATTTGAGGCGGTCGACCGGCACGGATGCCCGTACCCGGTACTGATCCGTCCCCACCAGCTCGGCGAGTTGGTCCTGGGAAGAGACATGTGACCCCAGGTCCACATTCTTTGTTCGAACGATGCAGCTGAAAGGGGCCCGGACGGCGGTACGGGCGAGGTCAAGCTCGGCCTGTTTCAGCGCGGCCCGGGCCGCCTCAAGATCCGCCTGCGCCTTTTCGAGGTGGGGTTTCCGCAGGGCCAGCTCGGAATCGAGCGACTTCTGCGGCGAGGTCTTGTTGAGCAGTTCCCACTCCCGCTTGGCGACATCCTGCCTCCCCATCTCCAGTTTCAGCGCGTACTCGGCATTGACGACGGCGCTGCGCTGCTCGGCTACTGCCAGGCGGTAGTCCCGGTCGTCTATCCCGAGGATCTCCTCGCCCGCCTTGAGCCGTCCCCCCTCGGTGAAGCGGGGGTTAACCTTCACCACATCTCCGGCGATCTGCGATTTGAGCGTGATTTCCCGGGCCGGGATGACGGTTCCCATCGCCGGGACGGTGACTCGCTCCGATGAGTGCCGAACCGTAAGGACCTCTACCAGCGGCGCCTCCCGCACGGGGGGAGTCCTGCGCGCCTTGGGAGCGGTGCTCTCCAGATAGAGGGCGACAACAACGGCAACGATCAGAACCGCCAGGGGCAGCACGATCTTGAGTGACGTTCGCCCGGTGAGGATATTCGCCAGGTTCTGTTCTTTCATGGGGGGCTCATCCTTTGGTATCGCTTGAAATGCTCGTTTCCTTCAAACCGCCGTCGGGGGTCAGCTTGTCGGACCACGTTCCGCCCAGGGCGCGATACAGGGCTACCCGGGCGCCCAGCAGTTCGGCCTGTCGCCTGATCAGGTCCACATCAAGGGCCTGAGCCTTGAGAACCTGGGTCAGGACGGGGAGGTAATCGTCGATCCCCTTGAGGTACCGCTCCCGGGCCTCGTCGAGGGCTCTACCTGCCGCCTCGATCTCCGCCTCCAGGGCCTCGATATGCTCGCGTTTCTTCACCTCGCTGAGGAGCGCGTCTTCCACCTCCTTGATCGCCGTGTAGACCGTCCGCCGGTAGGCGGACAGATTCTCCTCAGCAGCCGCCCGCAGACGGTCCACCTCTGCCGCGCGGTAACCCCCGTCGAAGAGAGGGGCCGTCAGGTTTGCTGCGAGGTTGACCAGCCAGTTGCGGAAGATGAGGTCGATGTTGGATGACTGATAGGCCGCCGAGGCGCTCAGGCTGATGGTGGGGAGACGGTTTGCCCGTGCCGCCGCGACCTGCCAGTCCGTCGAACGCAGTTTCAACCCCGCCGCCCGCACGTCCGGCCGTGCAGCCAGGAGGTCCGCGGGGAGACCGGTTCTCGGGATTTCCGAAGATTCGGGAAGAGTGCTTCTGGTGATCGTAAGCGACGAGCGCGGCGGTTTCCCGAGGAGGAGGGCCAGCTGGTGCATCAGGAGCTGTTCCTGCTCCTCGACGAGGGGGATCTGGGCCTTCACCTGTTCGACCACCTGCCGTTGCTGGTAGACATCGAGCGAGGATACCATCGATTTGCGATACCGGAGCTCTATCAACTCCAGATAGGTCTCGTTGATCTCCATCTGTTCCTTGAGGATCTGTTTCTGTCTTCTCTGGGAGATGATG
>JAFGSH010000286.1 GCA_016934695.1 Deltaproteobacteria bacterium | reverse complement strand
GAAAATCGAGCGTCGACTGGGCGAACAAGAGCATGCCCGTCCTGAACAGCATCAAGAAGCGCTTTGCGAAGGAAAAGCCGCTGAAGGGGATCAGGCTGGGGGCGTGCCTCCATGTCACGACGGAGACGGCAAGTCTCATGGAGACACTGAAAGCGGGCGGCGCAGAGCTTTCGCTGTGCGCGTCAAATCCCCTGAGCACGCAGGATTATGTCGCCGCCTATCTGGTAAAGTATCAGGGTATCGCGGTCCATGCCATCAACGCAGAGGATACCGAGACCTATTACCGCCACATCAACTCGGTCCTGGACACGAAGCCGGTGATAACGATGGATGACGGCGCCGACCTCGTATCGACGATCCATGCAAAGCGCCAGGATCTGATCGACGATATCATCGGTGGTACTGAGGAAACAACCACCGGTGTCATACGCCTGAAATCGATGGCGAATGAAGGGGTCCTGCGGTTTCCCCTGATAGCTGTCAATGACGCGAATACGAAGCACCTGTTCGACAACCGGTACGGCACGGGTCAAAGCACCATCGACGGAATCATACGGGCCACCAACCGGCTGATAGCAGGGTCCACTTTCGTCGTGTGCGGGTACGGGTGGTGCTCGCGGGGTCTTGCCATGAGAGCGGCCGGGATGGGGGCCGGCGTGATCGTGACGGAGGTCGATCCCCTGCGCGCCCTGGAGGCGGTCATGGACGGGTACCGGGTCATGCCGATCGCCGAGGCGGCCGAGGTAGGTGATTTCTTCTGCACCCTGACCGGAGATATCAATGTTATCCGCGCAGAGCATTTTCTGAAGATGAAGGATGGGGCCATCGTCTCCAATTCCGGTCACTTCAACGTGGAACTCGATATCGATGGGTTGAAAAAGGTCTCCGAATATACCGGGAGGATACGGAAGTTTATCGATGAATACACGCTGAAGGATGGGAAACGGGTATATGTTCTGGGTGAGGGGAGGCTGATCAATCTTGCCGCCGCTGAGGGGCATCCCTCAAGCGTTATGGACATGAGCTTCGCCAACCAGGCCCTCGCCGCCGAATACCTCGTCGGGCATGCGAGCGAACTGGACAACCTGGTCTACAGTGTCCCCCAGGATATCGACAAGGAAATAGCCCGGCTCAAGTTGGAAGCGCTGGGTGTCAGGATAGATGCCTTGACGCCCGAGCAGGAGAAATACCTGAACTCCTGGGAGATGGGAACATGAGGAGTAAGGGATAAGGAGTAAGGGATAATCCGATACCCCTCTGATCCTTTTAATCCTATCATGGTTACGTCCTTACGCGTGTGAACATGATCGCGGCGGCCAGACCGAATAAGAGATTCGCCGCCCAGGCCGCCAGGACGGGCGGGAGGGTCCCGGCGCGTCCCAGGGAGATGGCAAAGGCAAAGACGATCCAGTATGAAAATCCGATGATGATCCCCAGGCCGATACTCTGAGCGATCCCTCCGCTCCGTTCTGATTTGAGCGAAAAGGAGACGCCCAGTATCGCGAGGATGACGCTCACCAGGGGAAATGCGATCTTGCCGTGCATATCGGTCCGGTACCGGGTGGTTTCATATCCCTCCGAGCGTATCTTTTCTGTAAATCTGCTCAGCTCCAAGAGACCCATCTCTTCGGTATCCTTCTGAACCGCCGTAAAATCGGAGGGCTTTTCAGGAAGGGGGATAGCCCGGGATGCCGTCCGTTCTATTGAGGGGATTCCTTCCGGGGTAAAGCTCGTCACGAGCAGATCCTTGAACACCCATTCGCCGCCCTTCCAGACCGCCTCCCGTGCATCGATTCTTTGGGTGAGCTGTATCCCTCCACGGTCGTCTGGGGCGAAGAAATGGATCCGTATCCCCTTGAGGGTGCTCGTCAGGGGATCGAACACGGAAAAGTTGTAGATTCCTTTCTCTCCCCGGTACCAGATCTCGTCCTGTTTAAAACTGCCCAGTTCTTCTCTCTTCTGTACCTCGATCAGTTTGATGTACTTGGCCCTCTGATTTGTGTAAGGGGTTATGAACTCGCTCAGGAGAAAGGTTGCGATGCAGATCATGAGGGAGACGACGATAACCGGAAAAGACAGACGATAGAGACTCAGACCGTTCGCCTTCATCGCCGTTATCTCCGAGTTCTTCGAGAGGATTCCGAACGACAGGAGGGTGCTCAGCAAGACGGCGATGGGTATCATCTGGGACAGGATCATCGGCAGGGTCAGGAGAAAGTACGACGCCATCTGGCGCACCGATGCGTCATTACTCAGGAACATCCGGACCCGCTCGAAGAAATCCACGATTAGATACAGTCCCGCGAGAGAGACGAGGATCAGGGCTAACATCTTTATGAACTCCCTGAGGATATATCGGTCGAGGATCGTCATGTTCGTCTCCGTATCCTGATATTCCGGATGCAATCGGGAATCAGGGGTTCTTCCTTCGCGGCCGTGATCAGCAGGTATACGCCGATGACCCCTCCCAGTGTGCTTGGTATCCATGCGCCGATCGCCGGGGGAAGGATACCGACCTCGCCCAATGCCTCCCCGCCGATCTGGAGGACGTAATAGATCATGATGACAATGAGGCCGATTACAAACCCCCGCGACTTTCCACTCCGGTGTTTTGAGATGCCCAGCGGGAGCCCGATGATCCCGAAGACGATACAGGCGAAGGGCATCGTGAACTTCTTGTGGATTTCGATAATGAGCTCTTTCATGGTCGTTTCTTCCAGGCCGGGAGTGCGGCTTTTTCTGATCAGTTCGGGGAGAGACATCTCCTTGCTATCCTTCGTCACTGTCTCGTTTTTGTTTCCGATCGATGTCGACAGGTCCAGGTTGATATCATAGGAACTGAAATCGATCTTTTTGTAGGTTGCCGTATTCGCATCAGCCGTGTGAATGCTCCCGTCCTGCAATCTCAGGGTCACCTGCATGGACTGGGGGTCGGAGACGAGATATCCCCGCTGGGCGATGATCGTGGTCGGCTCATTCAGCGTTCGGTTGTCGGATATGAATACGCCCCTCATGCAGTTCTCCTGTGGGGGGAGCTCTTGTGCGTACAGGACGAGACCGGCGAAATCACCGTTGAAGACCCTCTCTTTAATTCCGATACTCGCCTTCTGCCTGGCTATGTCAAAAAGGAGGGTCTTGGTCGCAAAGTTGCCGTAGGGAACGAGAAAGAATCCGGTGACCGCGGTCATGAAAAAGGCGCACAGGGAGATGCATGCAACAGACGGCATCAGTTGATACATGCTCAGGCCCGATGCCTTCAGCACGATGATCTCGTTGTCACGGGAGAGCCTGCCCAGTGCTATCAGTATGGAGATGAGGAGTGATACGGGAACCGTGATAGTAAGAAACGAGGGCATCAGGTAGAGAATGAGGCTCCCTATGTCGGTAACATGTATCCCCTTGTTTATCATGAGGTCCATAAGCTGAAGGATCCTCCCCATCAGGAGGACAAAGGTCAGTATGAAGAGGATCATGAAGAAAGGAACGGAGATCTCTCGTAAGATGTACCTGTTGATTACCCTGTTCATCTCTCGTCTTTCGGTTGAGATTGGCATAACGCACGGTATATAACAGCAAATGATCTTTGCTTCAATGTTTCTTGGATTGACCTTGATTTTTAAATCTGTTAAACGGGTTCCAAGATGGTGGACTGCAACAGTGCACGGCACCATCGAGAACATGCCTTTCATAAGGGACTGCCCATGATTGATCTGCACACGCATTCCATCTTCAGTGATGGTGAACTGATCCCCTCGGAGCTCGCACGGAGGGCGATCGCAAAGGGGTACCGGGCGATTGCGATAACCGATCATGCCGACCATTCGAATCTGGATTTCATCATTCCCCGCATTGTAACCGTGTGCGAGAAGATATCAGCGGCCTGCCCCCTGCAGGCCATTCCGGGTATAGAGCTGACGCACGTTCATCCGGAGCATATCGCGCCCCTTGCCCGGGAGGCACGAGCCTTGGGCGCGAAGATCATCGTCGTCCACGGGGAGACCATTGTAGAACCGGTCATGCCGGGGACGAACCGTGCCGCCCTGGAGGCACCGATCGATATACTCGCCCATCCCGGACTGCTCACCGAAGAGGATGCGAAACTGGCCGCCGGCGGTTCGGTGTTTCTCGAGATATCGGCACGCCGGGGACACAGCCTGGCCAATGGCCGCGTGGCGGCCCTCGCGCGGAGATTCGGCGCGAAGCTGGTTCTCAATACAGACAGCCACTCGCCTCAGGATCTCGTGGACAAAAACATGGCGGTCATGATCGCTTGCGGGGCGGGGATGGATGAAAAAGAGATAGAGGTGATGTTCGGCAACTCGGAATCTCTTGTCGAGAAGGCTGTGAGAGGATAATACGAGAGGCGGGGGTTATGAGAGCCGTGTTTATCGCCGATGCCCATCTGGACGGCAGCGCCTCCGACGGGTACCGATACCTTGTTCGTTTTCTCGACTCCCTCCGTGGTAACGCGGACGAGCTCTTCATCCTCGGAGACTTCTTCGACTTCTGGTTCGCCGGCAGGAACGGCGTGTATCCCGGATTTTCCGATATTGTGGAAAGGCTGCTGGAGATCCAGAGGACGGGAACGAACATCTCGTTCTTTGAGGGAAACCACGATTTCTTCCTGGGTGATTATTTCGAACCATATGGGGTGCGTGTGTTCCCCGAAGGAGCAACAATCGATCTGGATGGGAAGCGGTTGTTCGTATCTCATGGTGACATGGTCAATACCTCCCAGAAGTCGTACCGTGCGCTCCGGAGGCTGCTCAGGAGCAACCTGTTCTACAGGGTGCAGAGAACGATTCCCTCTCCGGTGCTGTGGAGTATCTCGCGGGTGATTTCAGGAATGAGCAGAAACTATGCGGCACCGCCATCCGACGAACTCGCCGAGGAGATTGCGGCGTTTGCCACGAAGAAGTTTGAAGAAGGGGCCGACGCGGTGATACTGGGACACTTCCATTATCCCCGGTTTGAACAGCATGTCGTACATGACAAGGTGAGGACCTTCGCCGTTCTGGGTGACTGGATATCCCACCATTCGTATCTGCTGTGCGACGGCGGTGCCTTTACGATGAAGAGCGGGATACTCCCGGATTGATGTCCTCTTCCGATATCCGGATGGTATGGAGCAGATGATGAACTTCGGCGGAATAGATGCGGAGAACCGGCGCTTCGAAGATGCGAGATTCGTAGTGATCCCCGTTCCCTATGACCTGACATCCACTTATCAGGCGGGGTCGCGAAAAGGTCCCGCCGCCATTCTGGATGCATCGGCGAACATGGAACTGTACGATGAAGAATTGGGGGTGGAGACATATCTGGCGGGTATCCATACCGTGGTCCCTCTCGAGGTGGACGCGCGAGGTCCGGAGGCGATGGCGGCGGTTGTTCGCAGGGAGGTGGCAGGGGTGTTCTCCGCCGGCAAGGTGCCGGTCGTCCTGGGCGGGGAGCACAGCATCACCATCGGGGCGGTTCAGGCCGCGAAGGACGCGTATCCCTCCCTGTCGGTGCTCCAGCTCGACGCGCATGCTGATCTGAGGGATTCGTATCAGAATGCATCGTTCAGCCACGCAGCCGTCGGCAGAAGGATATTCGAGATCTGTCCCCTGGTGCAGGTCGGGGTCAGGAGCATGAGCGTGGAGGAGGCCCGCTTCATCGAGGAAAAGAAAATCATTACATTTCCTCCGGATTCTATACAAAATCATGAAGATCCGGCAAAAAAGGTTTGCGAAAACCTATCGAAGGATATATACATCACCCTCGATATCGATGTTCTGGACCCGTCCATTATGCCGGCCACCGGAACCCCTGAGCCCGGCGGTATCCTGTGGAACGACTTGATCCGACTGATCAGGGGCGTTTCAGAGCGTTGCATGATTCGCGGTTTTGATATCGTCGAGTTGTGCCCGATTTCCGGAATGGTTGCCCCCGACTTTACGGCGGCAAAGCTTGCCTACCGGATCATGGGGTATATCAATCGGATGGATTCATAATCGCGGCACTACTGTCGATAAAAAGGAGATACACCGTTGAACAATCAGGTACCCAGAAAAATGTTCTTTACCAAAGGCGTCGGTTCCCATAAAGAAGAGCTCCATTCCTTCGAGCTGGCCCTGCGCGATGCCGGGATAGAAAAATGCAACCTGGTAATGGTTTCGAGCATCTTCCCGCCGGGCTGTAAGGTCATATCGCGCGAGAAGGGACTGCGAGAGCTGGATCCGGGCGAGATAACCTACTGTGTGATGAGCCGCAATTGCAGTAACGAACCAAGGAGGCTGATAGCTGCGTCCGTGGGATGCGCCATCCCGGCAGACAGGAAAGCCTACGGTTATATCAGCGAACACCACGCCTTCGGACAGACATCAGTGGAAGCGGGGGACTACGCGGAAGACCTCGCGGCGGCCATGCTTGCCTCGACACTCGGCATCGATTTCGATGTGGACGCGAGCTGGGACGAAAAAGAAGAGATCTTCAAGATCAGTGGAAAAATCGTCCGGACGAGAAACGTCACGCAATCGGCGATCGTGAAGAACCGCGGATATACATCAGTTCTGGCGGCGGCTGTATTTGTGTTTTAGAGAATCTACGCAGAAGCGGAAGAACAGGATACAGGATTCGGAAAAGAGCAGGGTTCAGAATTGGCGTCGGATGGATGCGATACCGCATGGTACAGTGAAACCGGGGGCCGATCACCAGATTTCTGGAAGTTGCCGATAATCCGTAAAGGAGGGCGACGACTGTGTCTCTGGACCTTCTGTGGGGATCCTATTCCTACCTTTTCCTCCCCGTGACCGGGTTCCTGGTTTTTGCTTTCCTGGCCGCCTTCTCCATGCTCCGGGGAAGGAAAAATTCCACCACCGTCTTCTTCGCCTGCATGTGTCTCCTCGGGGCGTTGATCGACCTCGATATCGCTCTGGTATCCTTCCTCACGGACGAGGCGCTCGCCCTCAGGTTCGATCGGCTGGCCTACCTCCTTTTCGTGTTTGTCATACCGGTGTATATCAGCTTCGTACATTCATTCCTCGGTATCACGAAGAGACGGTGGCTCGAGATCGGTGCGTACCTCTTCAGCATCACACTTATCCCCTTCACTCAAACGGCATATTTCATCACCGGCCTGCGTCACTTCTCCTTCGGGAAGATCGCCGCGGCAGGACCGATGTATCACCTGTTCTCAGCAGTAGGGGGACTGGCAGCGGTGTACTGCATCACAACTCTCTTTCTGGGAATGAAACGGGCGGAAGGAAACCGCGAGAGGAACCGGATACAATACGTCCTGATCGGTTTCGGTTTGAGCGGGATTCTTATCCTCCTGAATACCTTTCCCATCAGCGGATATGATGTCTACCCGATGGGGAACTTCAATTTTGTGCCTGCGATCATCCTCGCCTTCGCCGTCCTGAAATATGACCTGCTCGACGTCGGAGTGCTCCTCAGAAAGGGGAGCGCCTACTTCTTTCTGACCGGGATCCTGACCTCCCTGTACGCTCTGGCTATTTACCTTTCCAACATCCTGTCCATCGGGTACGGGGAGACCCACCCCTTTGTCATCTCTTTTGCCTCTGCCATCCTGGTGGTTGCCCTGTTCAACCCCGCTCGACTCAAGATTCAGGCACTTATCGATCGGATCTTTTTCAGGGGAAAATACGACTACCAGGAGACCTTGAAACAGATGAGCGGGGCAATGGCGTCCTTTTTGAGGATCGAAGAGATCACGGGATTTCTGCTGGATTCCATCCCCTCGGCCCTGCAGACGACCGGGATGGGAGTGGGTGTCTTTCAGCGGGAAAGCGGTTCATTGGAACTGTATGCCGTCCGGCCGGGGCGATCGAAAAAGAGACACAGGACCGCAATAGAAAACGGCCGGTCGATAGCGGACTTCTTCGAGGAATACCAGAAAACATTGGGACGCTCTGCCGTGGACAGGACCGGTATCTCGCATGATAGAGAAGAAAAGATATGCAGCCTGTTTGAGGCGACCGGTGCCGCTATCTTGATACCAATGATCTCCCGGAATCGGCTGACGGGGATCATGGCCCTGGGGGAGAAACGCTCGGGGGAGCTGTTCGTGCACGAAGATATCGAGCTGCTGGAAACCATTGCCAGCCAGGGGGCGATCGCCATAGAGAACGCCCGCAATTACGAGAGACTGGAAGAGATGAACCTCAAACTGGAAGAAAAGGTCCGGCACAGGACAAAAGACCTCGCGGAAGCGCTCGAAGAGAAAGAGAGGACGCAGCAGCAGCTGATCCGGTCGGAGAGCCTCGCCTCGATAGGACAGCTCGTGGCGGGTACGGCGCACGAACTGAACAACCCCCTTGCCAGTTCATCGAGCCTGATCCAGATCTGTGCCGAGACGATCGGGGAATGGAAGAATGTGAAAGACAACGAACGGGAGGAATTGATAGAGGACCTGAAGTTCTCTCTCAAGGAGCTCGACCGGGCCGCCGGCATCGTCAAGAGCCTCCTCGGCCTTTCACGGCAGACGCAGACCTACGTCGAACAGGTGAACGTCAACAGACTGATAGAGGACGCCCTGAGGGTTCTGTACAACCGGTACAAAAATTCAGAGATAGCGGTTGAAAAGGATCTTGGGGAAGATCTGCCGGAGATCGAAGGAAACTTCGCCAACCTGGGGCAGGTTACTATCAATATCATCAACAACGCGATCCAGGCTCAGCCGGAGGGGAAAGGGACGGTGATCCTGGTGACGCGCTACGATGAAGTTGAAAATGTTGTCCGTATCGAGTGCCGTGACACGGGGAGGGGAATGCCGCCCGAAGAGGTCAGAGACGCCTTCAAACCCTTCTTTACGACCAAGAAACCGGGGGAGGGAACGGGGCTCGGGTTGTATATCGCCCATGAGATCGTCCGGAGGCATGGTGGGAGTATCGCCATACAGAGTGAGCGAGGGAGGGGAACGACCGTTTCCGTGGCGCTCCCCTGCCGGAGGGAAGAGAGATGAATCTGTTAGTGGTGGATGATGAGGAAGGAGTGCGCCGGTCCCTGAAGAAGGTCCTCGAGCGGGACGGATATCGAGTGTTCCTCGCGGAAAACGGCAGCCGCGCCATCGGTATCGTCGGCGAGAATCCGAACGGGATTGAAACCGTCATGTCGGATTACAAGATGCCGGGGATCGACGGCCTGGAGACCCTGATCGAGATCGGGAAGATCAACCCGGAGATGACGCGGATCATGCTGACCGGATACGCCACGATGGAGAGCGCCATCGAATCGGTCAATGCGGGGATCGACGGTTTTATCACAAAGCCCTTCTCCAATATCGAGCTGAAAGCAAAGATCCGGGAGTGTATTCTCAGAAAGAGGCTGAAGCAGTTCGTCTCGGAGCAGGTCTTCTCCGAGATGTGGAAAGAGGGGGCATATCTGAAATTGCGGAAACAGAAGGCCACGGTTCTCTTCAGCGATATACGGGGATTCACCGCGTTATCGGAGAGGATGAGCGTTGAAGAGCTCTGCGAGATCCTCAACGGGCGGTACTTTTCACCCATGGACACGATCATATGCGGGCATAACGGGACTCTGGACAAGCATGTCGGGGACAGTATCATGGGAGTGTTCGGAGCCCCGGTAGCCTTCGAGGATGATGCCCTGCGGGCGGTTGCATGTGCGGTGGAAATGATGAAAGAAATCCGAAGAATAAACGGCGATCTCTCTGAAACGGGGCGGGAGCTTTCCATCGGTATCGGAATCAGCACCGGGGAGGTCATGGCGGGGATATTCGGCTCTTCCCGAAAGAAGGAGTACACCGTGATGGGGAGGACCGTCAACGTGGCCGCAAGGCTCGAAGGTCGTGCCAAGGCGGGGCAGATTCTCATCTGCGGCGATACGTACCAAGAGGTACGTGATCATGTCAGGGCAGAAGGTGTGGGACCGATCGCCCTCAAGGGGATCGACAGGAAGATAGATATATACCGCGTTGCCGGATTAAAGGAGAATACTCCTTGACATTTTCCACGTATTGTCTTAGATACAGCACCACGTCCGACATGAAGCGCGGACGGGAGGCTGGAAGATGCCTCAGAGTGCCACACATGACGCGGGGTGGAGCAGTCAGGTAGCTCGTTGGGCTCATAACCCAAAGGTCGCAGGTTCAAATCCTGCCCCCGCTACCAATTGAGCCCCCACATTTCAGTAAGGTATCTGTCTTGTGGGGGCCGTTTTTTCTTGTGAGAATCTTGTCAGGTTTCTCCAAGGCTTTCCCGTGACATTTCTCCTGTTCTCCACGAGGGTTTCTCCTCATAATTCTTGTTTGTCTGTCCTGACGAGTTGTGCTACTGTGCAACACGTCATGGCTGATGGACGGTGCGAGATCATCGGTAAGGCGGATGACACACGGGGAAGCTAACATTCAACCTGTTCTCATATTGCGGTAGACTGGGCCACTGGGAACCTTCTTTATGAACAGACGGAGAACCGCGCGGCTGTGACCAAAAAACGAACCTACGCAGACCTGGAACAGAGAATCGAAAAACTCGGAGAAAAACGCACCCGGAGCAGACGCGCGGATGAGGCCCTGAGGGAGAGTGAGGCGAACCTCAGGGAAGCGCAAAGTATCGCCCGGCTGGGCCGATGGGAGCTGGATCTGATCAACGACCGACTTGAGTGGTCGGATACCATTTTCGAAATCTTCGAGATTGATCCGAGAAAATTCGGCGCTTCATACGAGGCGTTTCTTGCTGCTATCCACCCCGATGACAGGGGGGCGGTCGATCGCGCCTATACCGAATCGTTTAAGAACAGGACTCCCTATGAGATCTCGCACCGCTTGCTCATGAAGGATGGGCGGATCAAATGGGTAAACGAAATCTGTCGAACCGACTATGATTCATCCGGAGAGGCCGTACGATCGGTGGGTGTTGTGCAGGACATCACCGAGCGCAAGCGGACCGAGGAGAGGTTATACCGGACGCAGTTCGCCACGGATCGGGCCCCCGACAGCATCCTCTGGGTGGGTGAGCAGGGCGATCTGGAATATGCAAACGATGCCGCCTGCAGCTCCATGGGCTACACCCGTGAAGAGCTGCTGCAGATGAAGGTCTTCGACATCGATCCGGACTTTTCCCTCGAGGGGTGGGAGCAGCACAAGAAAGATCTCAAGCGCCTCGGCAGGATGACGTTCGAGAGCCGCCACCGCACAAAGGACGGGCGGCTCTTCCCGGTGGAGGTGACCACCAACTATCTGGAATACGATGGTCATTTTTTAGCTGTCGCCTTCGACCGGGACATCACCGAGCGGAAACGGGCGGAAGCGGCACTGCGGGAGAGCAAAGCGCAATTGGATCTGGCATTGGAGTTGGCCCGGATGGGGACGTGGATCCTCGACCTGGCGGACGGCAGGCGCTGTCTCGACGATCGGACATGCGATCTCCTGGGCATCGACACGGCGACATTTCGAGGGACGGAGGAGGAGTTCTTCGGGGTCATGCATCCTGACGATCGCCAGGCCGTGAAAGAATCGTTGGCCAGGGCCATGGATCAGGATGTGCCCTACGAGCCGGAGTATCGGGTGATATTGCCTGACGGGAGGGTGCGGTTCATCGCCGCCCGGGGCAGGGTCCTCAGGGATGCCGGGGGGAGGCCGCTGAGGCTCAACGGCGTTGCCTGGGACATAACGGATCGCAAGGAGACGGAAAACGCGTTGCAGGAATCGGAACGCAAGTTCCGGGATCTGTCCGAAAAGTCCGTGGTCGGGGTCTATCTCATTCAAGACAACGTGTTTAGATACGTCAACACGGAGTTCAGCAGGATATTCGGATATCCGGTTGAGGATATTATCGACAGGCTTACTCTTGAGGATGTGATCTTCCCCGATGATCTGCCTCTGGTCCAAGAGAATATGCAGAAGAAGATTTCCGGAGAAGTCCAATCGGCCAATTACGGTTTCCGCATATATACCGGAAACCGGGAAATCAAACATGTCGAAGTCTTCAGCTCGATCACCACGTATCAGGAAAGGCCCGCCGTTATCGGGTCGCTGCTGGATGTGTCCGAGCGCAACCGAATGGAGGAAAGACTGAAGGAGAGTGAAAGGAGGTACCGTGAGCTCAGCATCATCGACGACCTTACCCGTCTTTACAATTCGCGCCATTTCTACGCTCAATTGAAGGCGGAGATCGAGCGCTCAAGCCGGTATGAGGAGGCCATCTCCCTCATCCTCCTCGATGTGGACAACTTCAAGACCTTCAACGACACGTACGGCCATATCGAGGGGGATCAGGTCTTGGTGCGCCTCGGCCAGGTGATACACGGGTGTCTCCGCAAGACAGATTCCGCTTACCGATATGGCGGCGAGGAATTTACCGTCCTCCTGCCCATGACGACGCGTGACAACGGCGCCGTTATCGCGGAGAGGATCAGAACGGAATTTAAGAAAGAGAATTTTTCGCCGGTGCCCGGTAACGCCGTCCATATGACCATCAGCATGGGGGTTGCCCAGTACAAGCCGGGTGAAGACATGAAGACCTTTATACACCGCGCCGACCAATCCATGTACCGGGCAAAAAAGAAAGGCAAAGATAAGGTGTATTCCGAGGCATAGCCTCACGGGCGGTGCAGCGTGCCAGCCTCAGCCTGTTCTGTGTGCGGGGTGAGGGTTTGCCGCACTGCCTTGCCGCCCCGCCGTCCGCATCTCCATGGTGATGAGTCAGGCGGTCTCAGTTGCCATGTTCCAGTCCAGAGGAGGGTGAAGTGAAAAGCTACCGGAAGGAGTTGTGGTTTAACATCCCCTCGCGCAGGGGGTTTGTGAATATCACGTCGCAGGTGGACAGGTGCCTGCGCGAGAGCGGCATCAGGGAGGGACTGCTCCTGTGCAACGCCATGCACATCACGGCGTCGGTCTTTATCAACGATGACGAGTCGGGCCTCCATCAGGATTATGAGCGGTGGCTCGAGGAACTCGCCCCCCATGAGCCGGTCTCTCGGTACCGTCACAACCGGACGGGGGAGGACAACGGGGACGCCCACCTGAAGCGGCAGGTGATGGGGCGGGAGATCGTCGTGGCCGTCACGGAGGGAAGACTCGATTTCGGCCCCTGGGAACAGATATTCTACGGTGAGTTCGACGGGAAGAGGAGAAAACGGGTCCTCGTGAAGATCATCGGTGACTAAAGACAACCCTCCGGGATTTTTCGTAGGTTTTAAAAGGAACTACCCATTGACAAATATCCATCTTCGTGTATGAAATGAAGAGTACGGAAGAGGGACGGGAGGAGGATCGAAGTGACAGGTTTTATCCTTCCGGTTGCAGTTATTTTTTCACTCAAAGAGCACTGCCCGGGAAAGGGCACAGTATGAAAAACGGCAAGGAGGAATGACATGGCTTACGAGTACGAGAAGTTGAAGGTGGAGCAGGACGGCATGGTGGTGGTAGCAGCAATCAACCATCCGCCGGCAAATTCCATGGGGCAGGGTGTCTTGAGGGATATCAACGACCTGCTCGATAAATGCGAAAATGACGACAGCGTCCGCGTCATCATTCTGACCGGCACCGGAGAAAAACTCTTTTCCGCCGGGGCGGACATTACCGAGTTCGCGGATCTTCAGAAGGGGAAGGTTCCCGAGTACAACGGCAACGAGATCTATTTCAAGATCGAGGAATATCCCAAGGTGATCATCGCCGCGATCCAAGGCGGTGCTTACGGCGGCGGGCTGGAACTGGCATGCGTCTGTCACCTGAGAATCATGGCCGAAGAGGCGACGCTTGGTCTTCCGGAAGTGAAACTGGGCCTCAACCCCGGCTGGGGCGGCACGCAGCGTCTCCCCCGTTTCATCGGCAAGACGAAGGCCCTCGAGCTGATGCTGACGGGAAACTTCATGCCTGCGAAAGAGGCGCTGACACTGGGTCTGCTCAACAAGGTCGTTCCGAGGGATCAGGTCCTGGAAGAGGCGAAGAAGCTGGGGAAAAAGCTCGCCGCCGGGGCCCCCGTGGCACAGCGTGAGATCATGAAGGCCGTCAGGCTCGGGCTGGAAACGAATCTGCGGAAGGGCGTCCTCGAGATCGAGTTTGCGGCCAGCAAGGCGCTTCAGTTCACCGAGGACTTCAAGGAAGGGGCAAAGGCATTCCTGGAGAAGAGACCCCCCGAGTTCAAGGGGCGCTAAACAATATCGGCTGTATGAGACGGTCCGATGTCCCTCTCTCCGGGGAGGGACATTTTTTATGCCTTGGTAGTTCTCTTTTCGGAATCAGGCAGGTCCAGAGCAAGGGTCCCTCCGGGATTCATGATGTTGCGGGGATCAAAGTGTCGCTTGAGCGCCCTGAAGACGTCAAGCTGGTTTTTCCCGATCTGCCCCTCCAGCCAGGGTGCGAAGAGTTTCCCGATCCCGTGGTGATGGCTGATTGCGGCCCCCGACCGCTGGATGGCGTCGAGGACCCCCCGGTGGTACTCCACGAACTCCTTCATCTTCATCCTCCCGATGAAGATGAAGTAGAGGTTGGCCCCCTGGGGGTAGAAGTGGGAGCAGTGCGACATGCAGATCGTCCGAGGCCTGCTCTTGCAATATTCCCTGACGCGGGCATGGACATCCCTGATCTGCTCCCAGCTGACGGCGCATTCGAGGGTGTCGATGACAATGCCGAAGTCCTGGAGGTCTTCGCGCATGTAGGGGTCGGTAAAGCGTCCCTCCTCCCATTTCCGTGCGGCGAAACCCGTTGTGTACATGGCCCCGTACCGCTTACAGATCTTCTGGACGTTCCGTTTGACGAGCCGGGCAAAATCCCTGTCGCCGTCGGCGGTTCCCAGGAGGAGACACTTCTCTCCGGCCTTGTAGCCGCGCAGTTTCAACGCCGTATCGATAGGTGTCCCCTCAACGCCGTAGAGTTTCATGGCGATGTCGGTCTCTTCGGGGTCGGAGAGCCGGAATACGGAGGGACGTCCGCATTCTCCCTGCAGAATCTCCCGCGTCGCGCCTATGGCATCATCCCAGGTTCTGAAGATGAAGCTGAAACGCCGGGTATTCGACGGGTCGTACCGGAAGATCTTCAGCGTGACGGCGACGAGGACACCGTAGGCCCCCTCGCTCCCCAGCATGATCTGGTCAATGGAAGGACCCGTCGCGGACGCAGGGTATTCTCCCGTCTTGATCGTCCCGACGGGCGTGACGTACTCCTGGCACACGACCATGTCCTCTATCTTGCCGTAGTAGGTGGAGTTCTGGCCGGCCCCCCGCGTGACCACCCACCCCCCGACCGAGGAGTGTTCGAAGGATTGGGGAAAATGCCCGCAGGTGTAAGCCCGTCGGGCGCCGAACTTTTTCGGGGCGCTGTTCAGCGCGTCTTCGAGATCCGGCCCGAAGACCCCCGGCTCCACGGTGACGGTATGGTTTTCCTCGCTCAGCTTCAGGATACGCCGCATGTGCGTCCTCATGTCGAGGGTGATTCCTCCCCGCATACACTCGAAGCCCCTGGTAACCGACGAGCCGCCGCCGAGGACGTATACCGGGATCCTCTCGCTGTCGCAGAACCGGACAATCTCCGTAATGTCCGTTTTATCCCGGGGGCTGATCACCGCGTCGGGGAGGTTTTCCGCGATCCCTTCCCTGAGTCTGAAGGTGTCGTACGTGGTCTTACCGTATGCCGCACGGAGACGTGAAAAACCGTCCGTCTTCACATTCTCCGCCCCGGCGATCTTCCTGAAGGTGTCCAGACTCTCCGGCGAGAGGGTCGGGGGCACCTGGATGGAGACCTCCTCCAGACCCATCTTATACGGGATGCGAAAGTCATCATCCGTCATGTCGAAGGTCTCTTTGATCAGGGCGTACAGTCTCAGGTTGGGGTGCTTGAACCTGTTTATTGCCCCCCACTTGAGGATGGCCCGGTACGACGTAGCCGAGGGAATGCCCTCGTACCAGTCGGGGTAAAAGGGTTCTTTCTTTTTCATGGATTGCCTCTCATCACATACCATCCTGGAGAATCTATATGAAAGAGGGACAATTATCAAGCGGGGACTGCCCCGTTTATTGTTTTGCCTTGAGAAAGGTGGTGTTCGAAGGCGATTTGTGTTAGATTCGGCGTACAATCTGAGAAAACCGATTGGGGAGCTTATGAAAGAAGACACGATAAAGGACTTTATCCTTCACCACTTCAGGCACTTCAACGCCGCCGCCCTTGTCGACGCGGCGGAGGGGTATCGAACGCTTGTGGCTTCGGGCGGGCGGATGCTGATGGCGATTGCCGGGGCCATGAGCACAGCGGAGATAGGCCTTTCCCTGGCGGAGATGATACGCCGGGACAAGGTGCACGCGATCAGTTGCACGGGTGCCAACCTGGAGGAGGATGTCTTTAATCTGGTGGCGCATGATCATTACGTCCGCATCCCGCGTTACCGTGACCTGACCCCGTCCGACGAGAAAAATCTCCTTGAGCGTCAACTGAATCGTGTGACCGATACCTGTATCCCCGAGGAAGAGGCGATGAGGCGCATCGAGCATACGATGCTGGAGGCGTGGACGGAGGCGGACCGGCAGGGTGAGCGTTTCTTCCCGCACGAGTTCTTCTACCGCCTCCTGCGTGAGGGACGGTTCGAGCCGTACCAGATCGATCCGGCGGACAGCTGGCTCATCGCCGCGTGCGAAAAGGGACTCCCGCTCTTCGTCCCCGGATGGGAGGACTCCACCCTCGGCAATATCTACGCCTCGCATTGTCTCAGGGGGGATATCCGGAATGTGAACACCGTGCGTGGCGGGATCGAGTACATGATGTCCCTGGCACGGTGGTACCAGGAGGTCTCGGGGGAATGTACGACCGGTTTCTTCCAGATAGGGGGAGGGATCGCGGGAGACTTTCCCATCTGCGTGGTGCCGATGCTCAGGCAGGATATGGGGCTGAAAGATACACGGCTCTGGGGTTACTTCTGCCAGATCAGCGATTCCACCACCAGCTACGGCTCCTATTCCGGGGCTGTGCCGAACGAGAAGATCACCTGGGAGAAGATTGCCGTCGACACGCCAAGCTACATCATCGAGTCGGATGCCACCATCGTGGCGCCCCTCATCTTTGCCTATGTACTGGATGCACAGTGACCCTTCATATGTAGGGTAATATGCGTTCTATGACGAACCGGAAGTTCCGCCTGACGTTCTCGTTTCCGGCGATGATCCCCAGGTGTCCCGGGAGAAAGTAGTCGACGTCGAGCCGCGAGAGCTTGAGGATGCTCTCTTTCAGCAGTGCGCTGTCCCCGCCGGGAAAGTCCGTTCTCCCGATATTCTGGTCGAAGATCACATCTCCGGGGAAGAGGGCCTTTCGAGAGGGCCAGTACAGGGAGATCGACCCCGGCGAGTGGCCGGGGGTGTGCAGTATCTCAAAGGCTTCGTCCCCGAGACTGAGGGGTCCCTCCTCGAGGGGCATGTCTATCTCGACCTTCGGCGCGTCCAGTCCGAACATCCCGTACATGTGTCCGCCGACATCGTTCAGGAAGGCGATCCCGTCCCGGTGCATCCCTATCCGTACGCGAGGATCGTTATTAAAGGCCCCGGACGCCTCGAAATGATCGGGGTGTGAGTGGGTGTTGATCACATACTGAATGGCGCCTGCGTCTATCCCGTCCCCTTCCATTTTTTTCAGGAGATCGGGGAGGAACGCCGTGAGCCCGGGGTCTATGAGGGCCCTGACATTCCCCCCAATGAAGAAGCTGTTGCAGTTGTTTTCAAACGGGTGGGTCCACTCATATACATAGATATCCGTATCCAGCTTCATTGTCTCTCCTCACTTCTTCTGGGGGAGATAATACAGGGGATTTTTGGCCCTGTTTTTACGTCGTACCTCGAAGTACAAATGGGGGTTTCCATCCTCCCCCTTGCCCAGGAGTCCGATCTGATCTCCCTGTTTGACGGTCGCCCCCGTGCGCACCACCCGTTCCTTGAGTTGAGAATACACGGTCGAATAGGTGTCGTTGTGTTTTATGATGATGGTCTCCCCGAAATATTTCATGGGTGCGGCGTAGGTTATCGTCCCGTCCGCCGCCGCCAGGACGGGCGTCCCTTCCGCGGCGTCTATCTTGATCCCGTTGTGCCTCATCCCCTGGTATGTGCCGAATTTCGAGGAAACCGTTCCTTCTACCGGCCACGTGAAACGGGGCCTGGAGATCTGCTGGGAAATCGGAGGCTCCGTGGTCGCGGAATCGAGCGGTTGCGCTGTTCTTGCGGGTTCCAGGGTCTCCTCCTGAACCGTGTGCGTGGATTTTGTTCCTGTTGTCTCACCTTCCGGCGCCGTGCCGGGTGTGATATCGACGGGTTTCGTCGCGTTGGGGATGAAGAGCGCGCTGCCCGCCTCGATCGTCGTATCGGGCAGGTTGTTCGCCCTGGCGATCGCATCGGGGTCGGTATTGTAGGCCCGGGCGATCCTCCACAGGGTTTCACCCCTCTTTACGATGTGATATACCCCTCCCGTCTTGGATGTCGCCGCACAGCCGGTAATGAACAGTACGATAACGAAAAATATGAGCAGTGTTTTTCTGTCGGGTAGCATGATTCTCCGATTATAGAATATATTTGATCACGATAAAACCCCCGATGAGGAGTACCACGAAGACGATGGCCAGGAGATTGAAATACCGGTCGATAAACAGCCTGATCTCCGGGCCGAACGCGTATATCAGCCATCCCACCAGGAAAAAGCGCGCCGATCTGCTGATCGCCGATGCGATGAAAAAAACAACGAAGTTGATCTTGAACGCGCCTGCCGATATGGTAAAGACCTTGTAAGGAATGGGCGTAAAACCCGCGATCCCGACGGCCCACGCGTTGTATTGATCGTACAGGTCGCCCACCGCGGCGTACTGTTGTGTAAAGCCGTAGAACTCGACGATCCTCATTCCGATCAGGTCCATGAACTGGTATCCGATCAGATATCCGATCACCCCGCCGAGCAGCGATCCCACCGAACAGATCAGCGCGTACCGGAACGACCTGGCAGGGAGGGATATCGCCAGGGCGATCAGGAGCACATCGGGGGGCACCGGGAAGAAACTGGACTCCGCCAGGGCGAGGAGAAAGAGGGCCCATGACCCATAGGGCGTCTCGGCCCAGTGAAGAACCCAGTCGTATAGTCTTCTCAGCATACCCTACGTCAATCCTTCCACCCGTGTTCTCCTATGAGAGCGACGAAGCGGCATCCGCAGAGTTCTTCCGCTCTGAGATCGTGCGGCTCTTCGGACAGGCGTGTCACCTTCATCAGCGTCTGGGAGCTTCGGTCGCCTACGGGGATGACCAGCTTGCCCCCGACGGCCAGCTGTCCCGTGAGGGTGGCGGGAATTTTCGGCGCCCCGGCGGTGGTGATGATCGCGTCGAAGGGGGCCTCTTCACTCCAGCCGTATGTCCCGTCCCCGACCCGGATCAGGATGTTGTAGTAGTGGAGCGAGTCCAAGGTCCGTTGCGCCTTGAAGGCGAGGGAGGCGATCCTCTCGATCGAAAACACCCGTTCCGCCAGCTCCGCCAGGATGGCCGTCTGATATCCGCAGCCGGTTCCTATCTCCAGGACCTTCTCGGTACCCTTCAATCCGAGCGCTTCGGTCATGAGCGCGACGATATAGGGCTGCGAGATAGTCTGGCGGGAGCCGATGGGGAGAGGACTGTCGGAGTACGCCTGATCCTGGAGACCCTCATCCACGAAGAGGTGCCGCGGAACCTCCGCCATCGCCTTCAGCACCCTCTCGTCGCTGATACCTCTCGCCACGAGCTGGGCATCGATCATTCGTGTTCTCTGCTTGTTATATCTGTTCACGGGTTCCGCCCAGGTGTTTTTTCTTGGGGGGGATCCTGTAGACTTCGTCGACCCATGTGTGCCTCCGGAACCCCATGGCCTCTCGCGTGATGATGAGATAGCGATATCTCAGCTTGGCATACTCTCGCGTCCTGTTGTATCGGGTGATCTCCCTGTTAATGCCGGCATGTAATCTTCTGACGGCGTCCGGTCCCCTGTTTGCGTCAATCGCACGGAGATCCTCCATCCTGCTCTCGACAACCTTTCCGATGGCGTTCAGTTTCCGGAGGGCGTCGGACAAAGCCTCACCTGTGCGGTACAGGACGTCAGCCCGCTCCCGGAATATCTCCTCCACCGTCTTTTCGAATCCGATCTTCTGCATATCATATCCTTACGGGCATAGGATAGTGTGGATACGAAAGATAGGAGTAGCTACCATGGAGGGGGCCGGTTTTCAACAAAAAAGCGTTTTCCTTCGAGCGATTGACTTTCCGGGTAGGGCCACTATATTATAATACGTATGGTCCACTCCACGGAGGAGAGACACAGATGGAGATGATGATTGACGGTACGGTCATCGCCCTTGCGCTGGGTGACATAACGCGGGAAGAAACAGATGCCATCGTCAATGCCGCGAACTCTGGATTGCGGGGCGGCGGCGGCGTGGACGGTGCCATACACCGTGCGGGAGGCCCCTCCATCATGGAGGAATGCAGGAAGATCGGTTCCTGTCCCACCGGCCAGGCGGTGGTGACCGGCGGCGGGGATCTCAAGGCGCGGTATGTCATACACGCAGTGGGGCCGATATACCGGGGAGGATGCCGGGGAGAGGCGGATCTCCTGAAAAGCACCTACCGGGAAAGTCTCAAGAGGGCAACTGAAAAGGGGCTGAGGAGTATCTCCTT
>JAFGSH010000285.1 GCA_016934695.1 Deltaproteobacteria bacterium | reverse complement strand
TAGGTTATCGCGTCCATTTCGGCACCTCCTGTACAGCATATTGTACATATCGCGAACAGATTGTCAATGCGATTTTGAAACGCTCGCCTGGCAAGAAGTTCAGGGCAGGCAGGGGATTGCCCCCAAACGACTGACATATAAAGATTGACAGTGATCTGCCACCGGAGTACAGAAATAATAACAGGGGTGCGGATGGGCATCACCGGTTGGTGTGTTCGGAGAGGGTGGTGTCCCCGTTGCGGATACACTGATTGTATGCCAGAAAGACGGGAGGTACGAAATGATGGTACATAGACATGAAACTGTATACTTCCGGTGGCCGATGGTGGTGGTGTGCGTGGCGCTGTTGGTGTGCTCCGGTGTTGTCTATGCCGGGGGGGGACCCTCGGTGGAGAATTGTGAGAAAAAGGGCATGATTGATATTTCCTGTATCATCTGTGAAACGGGTGAATATCTGGGCATGGTATCGATACAGGCGGAATACGATCCCGAATACGGCGATTGTATGCTCCGGTATAAGGAAGCCCGGCAGAGATGTGCCACCTGTTACGGTACAACGCTGTCCGAGACGGGAATCAAATGGGAATACTATTTAGGGGGAACAAAATATTACGGTCACTACCCGAAATATTGCAAACACTAGGTCCGTCGTGACGGATCGATACCGACACCATCTTGTCTGACATGCCACCCCGTCAGTTGCGATTGTATCAACGGTGGAGCAAAAGCCGCTCCATCGTGCTCATTCTCCTCTCCGTTACACTGTTCCGCCTCTCTCTGGTCCCTGCCG
Organism: Deltaproteobacteria bacterium; assembly: GCA_016934695.1. The sequence goes on along the minus strand of JAFGSH010000285.1, from coordinate 4,022 downwards.
CACCGCCATGGCTCCCCTTTCTCTTCATGGTACCCTTTCTGTTGTCCCTGCGTGGCGCGAGCCCTCTCCAAGGGTTTTTCCTGGGGTGGTTCTACGGTTTTTCCTTCTGGATGTCCACGATCTGGTGGATCCCCGCCGGTTTTCAGAACATGCTCGACTGGCCGGTTGCCGCCGCCTGGGGTGCCGGGATTTCCCTGTGTATCTATCAGGGGTTTCCCTATGCGATTTACGGTCTCTTCTGCGGCTGGGCAGAGAAGAACAGACACCCGTTCGGACCGCTCTTCCATGCCCTTTTCCTAGCGCTCCTCATTTATGTAAGACCGGTACTGATCCCCGGTTCCCCCGTCGTTAGCCTGTATACGTGGCCTCTAGCCATTCAAACGGCGGAGCTGGGGGGAGCGGAGATAGTGTGCTTTCTCCTGTTTGCAATTAATTGTCTCTCTGCCGACAGTATTGTTCATCTGCGGCGTCCCCGCGCGGCCCTCGTCAGTCTGGTTGTTGCGACTGTCGTTGTTGCGTCTCTTCTGGGATACGGTGCCTGGAGACTGAATCACTTTCACCGTCTGGAGGATGCGGCCTCTCGTGGGGAATTCGTTTCCATTACCTCCGTGCAGCCCAATATCTCCATACGCGGTTACGCCGGGATGGACCGGAGCGGACCCTTCGCGGGTGTGCTGGGAACGATGGTCAAAATAACGGAGAAGAGGGCTGTGGATTTTCTCGATACTGATCTCATCGTCTGGCCTGAGATTCCCCGCGGCATCGATTGTAACTGTGACAACTTCGAAAGGGGCGGGGTGACGCGCGTCGCCGGTCTGGTGGAGGCTCCCGTCATGCTTTCCTGTGTCGAGCGGGACTATGGTGATAACGAGCCTGTGACGGTGATGCGACGAGGACGGGATGGTGAGGAGATGTCGGTAACCACTCAAAGAATAGCAGCCATGTACAATGCCGTTTGGTTTGTGTCATCCGAAAGGTGCGGGTCCGCCTATCGCAAGGTGAAGCTCATTCCCTTTGGGGAGCGGACCCCCTGGTCCTGGCTGAAGAAGAGGGTAGGGCGGGAACTGGAGTATTCGCCCGGTGACGAGGTGTCGCTGATTTCTCTGGACAACGGTAGACACGTTCAGCCGTTGATATGCTACGAAAGCGGATTCCCATCGCTCGCCTGTCGGGGTGTGGCCATCGGTGCCGACATATTTGTCAACGTCTCCGACGACGCGTGGTTTGCGACGGTGATGGCATCGGAACTGCATCTGGCGACAGCGCTCTTTCGGACGGTGGAGATGCGTCGTCCCCTGGTGTCCTGTACCAATTCAGGCTTTGGCGCCCATGTGGCCGCCACCGGCGAAATCGTGCCTGAGACCCTGACGCCGATGGACGTGAGCGTTGTCAGAAATGCCAGGCTTCACTGCCCCCATAAGGAGAGTGTCTATAGTCGTGGCGGGTACCTTTGGCCTTGGCCGGCGGGACTCTATGTCCTTGTTCGCCTTGCCCTTCTTCTGTTCCGGGGATCTCGAAACGGAAAACCACTGTCACGTGAGGTGTAAATTGGGGGCCTGAGAGGTTTTCCCTCCCAGGCCCGTGATCATGCTTCTGTTTATGCCTGTGCCACGGCCCCGTTTCTCTTTTTTGCCTGGGCCATCACCGCGATACCCGCGAGGGCCGCAATGATACACAGGACGATGTACAGGGCGAAGGCCATGTGGTAGCTCTTCGTGTGGTCATAGATGAACCCGGAAAGGGGTACGCCCACGGCGGTCCCCAGCGTCGTGAAGATGTTCAGGAATCCGTAGATGACGGCGAAGTGCTTCTGCCCCAGGACGCGGGCGGTCATCAGCGGCGGGAGGACGGTCCGGACGGCGATGGAGAAGCCGAAGAGAACGTTGAAGACGATCGCCACCCACAGGAGCTGCGAACCGTACAGGAGGGCGATGGAGATCATGAGACCGACCATGCAGACGAGGTAGCTCTTCAGGAGCCCCAGCCGGTCGGCGAGACTCCCCACCAGGACCTTACCCACGATAAGCATGGTCATGTGCAGTGACATGAGCGTTGCCGCCAGTGTGGAGGAGAACCCGATGTCGGTGAGGTAGGGGACGATGTGGTGGAGGACGCCCATGTTGGCGATGGCGATGAGGAGGATGATGGCGGCGAGCAGCCAGAATGCACTGCCGCGGAAGGCCTGGGTTGCCGTCACTCCCCCCTGTTCCTCCGTAGACTGCCGGGCGAGCGCCTCTTCGCCGCCGTAGGGGAGGAGCCCTTTATCGGCCGGTCTGGCGCTCACGATGAAAAGGGCGGTGGGAATGGTGAGAATGCCGATGACGATACCGCACACCAGGTACGTGGTCTGCCAGCTGTAGTTGATGATGATCCAGTTAGTTACCGGGTTGAAGATCAGGCCGCCCACACCCGTGGCGGCGAAGACGATCCCCATGGCCAGGCCCCGCTTCTCGATGAACCAGTTCGTGATCATCATGGAGACGGGGATGATGTGCGAACCCGCGCTCCCGATCCCGAGGAAGAGGGCGAGGATATAGAACTGGGTGAGCGTGCGGCACTGCGAAAAGAGGGCAAAGCTTGCGGCCATTATTGTGGTGGAGATGGTCATGATAAGGCGGATGCTGTAACGCTCCAGAAGCTTGCCCATGACCGGGGCCATCACCATCATGGCGAGTGCCGCGATGGTAAAGTAAAGAGTAAACCCGCCCCGGGTGAACCCCATGGATTCCGAGACGGGCTTGACAAAGATTCCCATGCAATTCATGATAATGCCGATACCGGCAAAGTTGAGGAAAAAGCAGCCGATAACGATCCACCATCCGTAGAACATTTTCTGATTGGAATTCATCTGTTCCCCCCTTGTAATTTTAATATGAAGTATCAAGCCTTATTCATTTGGTTTTGTGCCTTTCTTATGTCTGCGGCCAGATCCGATCGGCCTCTTCCACCAGACCGAGCAATTCAAGCTTGTCACGGGATGGTATCCCCCTGACCGGGTCGTATTTCATCAGTTTGTAAAACCTGTCCTTCATCTCGTCGAGTCGTATCTCGATCCCCTCGGCGTCACCGTCACGCGCCGGTTCCTTGAGCCGGGTTGTCAGGTCGTCGTCGGAGGCGGTGAATCCAAGAAGATAGTTAATGCAGCGTTTCAGGTGAAAGCCCCTCCATCCCGCTTCCATCATCGTGTCGATGTCGTACCCGTACCCGGCAGCCGCGTTGATCAGTTCCACGATCTCCAGCAGGGTCAGGGATCGGTCGGCGAACTGGCAGAGGCACGCGCTGTTTTCGATGGTACCGATCGCTGTTGCCGGATCCATGGTCTCCGGCTTCTTTTCGTGGGTAAGGGGTTCGAGATCGAACTCGAAACCGATTTCAGGGTAGTTGCATGCCCCCGTCTCCATAAAGTGCATTGCCGTCTGGACGTGGCAGGCGCCGCGGGGACTCACCGCGTACGCCAGGGCGTGACCGTGGCCGCCGCGCGGGTCGTGCATGGGAGCCTCAAGTCCCTTGCTCTGTGCGGTATACTCGATCGAATTGGCGCCGATGGCCCGTGCCGCGGCGGCACTCCCCATGGACAGAAGCTCCCCCAGTTTTCCCTCCCGTGCCCCCATCAGGGGGAGGATCGTGTTCACCACCGTCTCCATGTCCCCCCACCGGAGCGGTATCCCCCCCGTCTGCTCGTCAGTGAGGTCTCCTCTTTCATATGCCTCCATCGCCCAGGCGATCGTCGAGCCGGCACTGATCGTGTCCATCCCCAAGTCGTTGCATATCCTGCCGGCCTTGCATACGGCGGCCAGATCGGACGAATTTATGAGCGCCCCGAAGGCGGCCACGGTTTCGTATTCCGGTCCCGGTCCCTCGGAGAGGGCGAAGGGTCCCTCGTCGATCTGAACAATCCGTTTGCATGCCACTCCACAGTAGGCGCAGGTGGCGGTTTTCTTCAGGAATCGTTCCGACAGGGTGCTCCCCGTGAGGGCGTCGGCCATCTCTTCGTTGAAGTTGGAGGTCCAGTTCCGTATGGG
>JAFGSH010000284.1 GCA_016934695.1 Deltaproteobacteria bacterium | reverse complement strand
GCACGGACCGGAGACATGAACTACGTCAACAAAAAGTATGTTGCGGTCGATGAAACAAAAGCGGTCGATGAACTTGCAAAAACGCTTCCTTTCGGAGAAGAGATTCGAAACGCCATCAAAGAATTCAACGAGAAGAAAACCAGAGAATCACTTATAGCCAGAGACGCCGACCAGCTTGCGCTGATCCTGCAACTGAAGGAGTATGGTGATCTGGGAAACAAGTACAGCAAGGAATGGATCGCCTTTGCCGTCAAGAGGCTCTGCACGGACACCGCGAAAAAACTGGCAGGGGTGATAACCGATACGGATTCGTCGGAGTGGTGGTTTAAAGAAAAGGGCGACTGGTGGGTCAATGCAAACAACAACGGGTAACATCTTTATGAAAAACAAGATATCTGCCTGTCTGATCCTTCTGATCATACTGACCGGAGTGACGGTTTTCACCGGTTGCGCGACCAGCCGCCAAGACAAACAGAGGGCGGCAACCCATGTCACGATGGGGACCGCGTATCTCAACTCCGGGCAATTTGCTCCGGCCCTCAGGGAATTTCTTGTGGCGCAGCGTCTTTCGCCGGACGACCCTGAGATACATTACTATACCGGCCTTGCATACGCCGAAAACGGCCTCACGGAAGAGGCAAAGAGCGAATTCGAAACGGCCCTGTCCATCAAGCCGGATTATTCTGAGGTGCACAATTACCTGGGAAGCATGTATCTGGACGAAGGCAGTTATGACAGGGCCATAGAGGAATTCAACCGGGCTCTCTCCAATATGCTCTATGAAACCCCTGCCATAGCACTCAACAATCTCGGCTGGGCGTATTACAAAAAGGGGGATTACGAGACGGCCCTCACAAAATACGAGGCAGCCCTCAGAAGAGAACCACACACGGACATACGTCCGGTTATCCAGCAAAACAGAGGGATCGCATATCTTGCCGTGCACAATATCGATAAGGCACTGTATTACCTGAAGAAATCGATCGACGAGGCGCCCAATATGACCGAATCGCACTACTGGTTGGGGATCGCCTATCTCGAAGCCGGCAACAGGGCGAGAGCGATCCAGGAACTGCGCCTCGTCGCCGAAACCAACCCGGAATCGGCATTCGGATTGAAGGCGCGGGAAAAGCTGGAGTCCGTTACCCCGTAACCGCACGGCATAGGGTGATCCCTGATAGATGTCGGGAACTGCCGCAAGGGGGATCTATCGCCTTCGTGCCGCTACCATCATGAATATATTGATATCCCGGCAGTCGCGGTGATCTTTGTTTTTCTTGCCTTGACAGGGCACGAATTTTACTTTAGATTTGGCGCGCTCTTCAATGGGGGAATACACATAGCATGGGATCCAAGAAAAAGGCAAAATCCAAACAGATAAAGGCGAAGCAGAGGAAGAAGAATACCCGGGCATTGTATCTGTCACTCATCATCCTAGCCGGTGTAGGGTTTCTTCTCTTCTTCTTTCTCTCGCTCTTCGATTACATATACCCACCAACCGGCGGCACCGGGGGGCCGGCGGCAAAAGGGGAAAAGCAGAAGGTGGACCTCTATTTCTCCGACCTCAACGAACGGTTTCTCATCCCTGAAGAGAGGTATATCACAAAGGGAAACTCTCCAAACGACACGGTCAGGGCACTGGTGGAAGCCCTGATTGGCGGGCCCCACACAACCGATCTGGTGGAAACCTTTCCGAAAGAGACAACCCTCAGAGGGGTTTCCGTCAGGGACGGGATAGCCTCCATTGATTTCGGCAGAAACCTGATCGACCTGCACCCCGGAGGGAGCGCCAGCGAAATGATGACCATCTATTCGCTGACCAATACCGTCACCCTCAACGAACCATCCATCACGCAGGTAAAGATACTGATAGAAGGCACCACCCGGGAAACGATAAGGGGCCACATAGACACGAGCAGACCCTTTACGACGAACAAGGAATTAATAGTTGGGAATCGCTCTTAAGTATGGCAGCCTCGAGACTATCGAAAATAAGAAATATCGGGATCATCGCCCACATCGACGCGGGGAAGACCACCGTAACGGAGAGGATCCTCTACTACACCGGGAGGACACACAAGCTCGGCGAGGTGCATGACGGCGAGGCGGTCATGGACTGGATGGCGCAGGAACAGGAACGGGGGATAACCATCACTTCCGCCGTCACCACCTGTCTCTGGAAAGGCCACGAGATACACATTATCGACACCCCCGGCCATGTGGATTTCACCATAGAGGTTGAGCGTTCTCTCAGGGTGCTGGATGGAGTGCTGGTTGTATTCTGCGCCGTCGGGGGAGTGGAGCCGCAGTCTGAAACGGTATGGCACCAGGCCGATAAATATCATGTCCCCAAGATTGCATTCATCAACAAGATGGACCGGGTCGGTGCGGACTACCTGGGTACGATACAGACGATGCAAGAGCGCTTCACCTCCACGCCCCTTCCGATCCAGATACCGTACACACGGGGCGAAACTTTTCAGGGGGTCATCGACCTCATCGGACGGAAATTGATCACCTGGAATGAAGACTCCCTCGGTCTGTCGTACGAAACTTTCGGCATTCCTTCCGACATACTGGCCGAGGCGGCGGAATACCGCGAGAAGCTGATCGAGACCCTGGCGGAGATTGACGACACGATCGCCGAAAAATACCTGGAGGGTGTCGAGATTGCCGAGGGAGAGATCATCGAATCGATCAGGAAGGCGACCCTCTCCCTCAAGGTGGTGCCGGTTCTGTGCGGCACCGCCCTGCGCAACAAGGGGATCCAGCCGGTCCTCGACTCCATCACCTGCTTTCTCCCCTCCCCCGAAGAGATACCCCCCGTCGAAGGGTTCAATCCCGTAACGAAAGAGGTTGAAAGACGCCGCAGCAGTGTCAAGGAACCGCTTGCGGCCCTGGCATTCAAGGTCATGCTGGACGAGGGGAGAAAGATCACCTACATGCGGGTATACTCCGGAAAGATCAAGACCGGAGAGGATATCTATAACGCGAGCAAGGGAAAGAAGGAGAAGGTCTCCCGACTCCTGAAGATGCACTCCAACAAGCGGGAGCGGGTCAACGAGGCCGGGGCCGGAGATATCATTGCGGTGGTGGGACTGAAGGATACCTCTACGGGCGACACCATCTGCGACGAAGCCCACCCTATTATCCTCGAGAAGATAGAGTTCTACGAGCCGGTGATCAGCCAGGCCATTGAGGCGAAGACACCTGGCGATCAGGAGCGATTGCTCTTCGCCCTCGAAAAGCTGGCGAGCGAAGATCCCACGCTCACCATCAAATATGACGAAGAGACGGCCCAGACGATCATCTCGGGGATGGGTGAGCTCCACCTCGAGATCATCATCGATAGGCTCATACGGGAGTTTCACACGAATGTGAACGTCGGAAAACCCAAGGTCGTCTACCGGGAAACGATAGAGAAAGCGGTGGAAACGGAAGAGGTGTTCGACCGGAAGCTCGGGGACAAAAAGCACTTCGGTCACGCCGTCCTGCGTTTGGAACCCGGTAAGCGGGGTGCGGGTCTGGTCATCATCGATGAGATCGGCAGCGATGTGATCCCTCCCGAATTTCATGCCACCATGGAAGAAGGTATCAGGGACGCGGCTCTCAGCGGGGCGGTGGCCGGTTACCCGATCGTCGACGTGACTGTACGGATGATCGGCGGCTCTTTCAGGGAAGGAGAATCGACGGAACTGGGATACCGGATAGCCGCTTCGACGGCCTTCTCGAATGGGTGCGCCCAGGCACAGCCCACTCTCCTGGAGCCCATCGTCGAAGTCGATATTATCACACCGGGAGAATTCATGGGCGAGATTATCGGCAACATCAACGCGAGGAAGGGGGAGGTGGAACGGATAACCCACAAGGACCCCGTCATCGAGATCAAGGCCCGCGTTCCCCTGAAACAGATGTTCGGATATTCGACCGATCTGCGGTCGCTCACCCAGGGGAGGGGAACCTTCTCGATGCAGTTTTTGAGATATGACAAGGCGTAACCACGCGCCGGGACGATCCTATGAGCCCTGATTTTTTTTACTCCACCGAACGTATACTGGGATGCTTCTTCCGCATCAGCGCTCTGGTAGCGACCCCCTTCAGCTTTGACGATACCCTTCAGAGGATCCTGGACGAGGCGGTCGATACCATGGGGTTCCACCGCGGTGTCATCTGCCTCCTGGACGAAGCAAAAGAAAATCTGGTCACTAAGGTCGTCAAGAACTACACCCCCGAGGAGGCAAAGCGCGCATTTTCGCGAAAGCTGAACCTTGCACGGCACGACTGCCTCGTGACGAAGGTCGCCCGAACCGGCAACTACATCGTCCTGGAAGACTCCGAAACGGATCCCATGATCACCTCCACCGACCGTAAGCTCACCAGTCTCTACGGCGGGGAGGGCGGCTTCTATTCGGCATTCTGCGGCCCGCTCAAGATACAGGACGACGTCATCGGGATCATCGCCGTGTGGTACGAGAGAAAGACCACCTTCCCGCCGGAGGTGATCAGCACCCTCATGACCTTTGCGAACCACATCAGCGTTGTCATCCACAACCTGCGGCTCTTCGACGAAAATCGTGAGAAGATCAGAAGGTTGCTGGTGCTCCAGGAAGCGGTATCCCAGTTGAACTCGAGTTACGAACTGGATAAGATACACGGAACGGTGATAAGCAATGCCCTCAAGATAGGAGGGGCGGACAGGGCGCTCCTCTACTTCCTGGATATGGAGAAGGGGACCTTCCTGATCAGCAACGGCACCCAGGTGTTTCTGGATAAGCAGAACATATATTTCCCAAAGATAGATCACAGCATCATCAAAAGGGCTCTGGACGAGGAGATGATCATAACCCGGACTCCCGACCAGAACGTGGACACACGACCCATATTCGACGGGTACCCTTCCGAGATAGCCATCCCCCTGAGTATCAAGACCAGGTTCAAGGGCATCCTGTATCTCGGCAAGAAACAGGGGGGCTATTCGAGAGATCAGAAGAGCCTCCTCGACATCCTCATCATCAACGCCGCCGTTTCATACGACAACGCCATCCTGCGTTCTCAGCTCTCCCGCGAGGCGAAATCCCTCAAGACGGAAGTCGAGATGCTCAAGGAGAGGGAAAACAAACTGCTGGGGTTCCACAATATCATCGGCAGTTCCAGCAAGATGCTGGATATATTCCACATGATAAAGGACGTCGCCCGGCACGACACCAGTGTGCTGATACAGGGAGAGAGCGGGACCGGGAAAGAATTGATCGCCCGCGCCGTCCACCGTCAGAGTATGAGGAAATCGAAACCCTTCGTGGAGGTGAATTGCGCGGCGATACCGGGAACGCTTCTCGAGAGCGAGCTCTTTGGCTATGAGGCCGGCGCCTTTACCGATGCGCGGAAAAGAAAGATCGGCCTCCTCGAATACGCAAACGGGGGGACACTCCTCCTGGATGAAATCGGCGAGATGAACCCCTCGATCCAGGCAAAATTTCTCAGGATGCTCGAAGAAAATCACATCCGCCGGCTCGGCGGCGTGGAGAATATCCCCATTGATGTCCGGTTCATATTTTCCACCAACAAGGACCTGAGCCAGATGGTCAATAACGGAGGCTTCCGCGAAGACCTGTTCTACCGGATAAGCGTCGTTCCCATGACGATACCACCGTTGAGAGAGAGAATCGAAGACATCATGCCGCTGGCCTATCACTATATCGAGGAGTTCAACACAAAACTGAACAAGAGTGTGAAGGGCTTTACGGCCGACGCCGAGAAGATCCTCAAACAGTACCACTGGCCGGGGAACGTCAGGGAGCTGAAAAACATCATCGAGCGGATCATGATCCTCCAGAGCGTGAGCAATCTGATCACCTCCGACAATATCCCCGCGGAGATCAAGACCGCGGCGCCCCAGACGCTGGCGGTCCACAGTGGAGATCTCTCTCTCCTGAACGCCCCGTACCCCACGGACTATAGGACTGCGATAGATGAATTGATGAAGAGGATCAAAAAAGAGATCCTCGGAAGGTCGCTCGAGCTCAACCGCGGTAACAAGGCGGCCGCGGCGCGACAGCTCGGGATCTCACGGTATACCCTCATACGGGAACTCAAGAAACTGGAAACCAGCAGATCCGTGGATGCCGATTCCCAATAAAAGTGCGATATGCGAACGAACAGTTCTATATCTGCACGCTCTGTGTGTTTCCGTCCCTCCAGACTGCTCTCCACGGCCCTTTCTGTGCGAGAAAGGCACATATCTCCAGGATCGCCTGTCAGTGTCCCTGCAAAATCCTCCCCCACTGATGTCACACGGGATATAATCCCCGGGGATTTATTTTATAACGAGTTTGATTTATTGGATAATTTAAAAAAACACCTTTTTATCGCCACGCCTCCTTCTGGCATCATTGTTGCTTAGGAAATCGATAAGTTCTTTCAGCGGTCTCGGACAAGTGATGAGAGTCTCATGAATGGCACGACAAAGAGAATTGAATTGGATCAGGGCTCTGAAGAAAGAGATTCGGACTCTCTCGAGCCCGATAAAGATCAGGATGCGAAGCGGCCGGCTACTTTGACATCGGGTACCACCGCGAAGCAGGATCTCAAGAGCAGCAGGAGATCGAAGGATGCCGGTTTGAGCGAGAGATTTTTCCTCCCGGATACTTCTGAAGGCTAGGATATTTTGCCGGTGGGTGGTTTTGTTGTTCCCTCCTTTCCGCCCACCGGCCCCCCCATTGATCCGGAGGGCTGCTTTTTTACAGGTTTTTATGTCGGTGGGTGGTTTTATTGTTCCCTCCTTTCCACCCACCGCCCCCCCCCTCACAGGGGAACCTGAGAGACTGGTCCTGCTGAGTGTCTCTCTGTTTATATATCGGGTGGCCGAAGCCCTCCGGGGATTTGGCCACCTTTTTTTGTTTCACTGCCAGAGATGTCCGCGTCTTCTGCCTGCCATCACACGTTGAATCTGAAGTACACGATGTCCCCATCGGCGATGGGATGTTCCTTCCCCTCTATCCTTACGAGGCCCTGTTCCTTTGCGGCCAAGACTCCGCCTGCCCGCACAAAATCTTCATAACGGAGAATCTCCGCCCGTATGAAACCCCGTTCCATGTCGGTGTGTATCTTCCCGGCAGCCTGTATCGCCTTGGTCCCCTCCGGAATCGTCCAGGCACGAAGCTGATCGCCGGCCGTCGTGTAAAAGGTGATCAGACCCAGCATATCATACCCGGCCCGGATCAACTTCTGGAGTCCCGATTCGCGCAGGCCGAGATCGTCGAGAAACTCCCGCCTGTCCTCCTCCGGGAGCGCCGCGATCTCCGCCTCCATGTCACCGCAGATGACAATCACCTCCGATCTGTCCGCCCGCGCGATTTCCCCTACGGCGTCGACGTATCCGCTCCCCTCCCGTAAGTTGGGTTCGTCTACATTTGCGACATACAGAACCTTTTTGGCCGTGATAAGATTGAGATCTCGCAGCAGCACCTCCTCATCCGAGGTCAGGTCAACCCGCCTAACCGGAATATTCCCGCCGAGAGATTCGAGCACCTTGTAGCACAGTTCGAGTTCGCTGCGATGTGATTTGTCGCCGCCCTTTGCCGATTTTTCCGCCTTCTCGATGCGCCTTTCCACGGTCTCGATATCCGCCAGGACCAATTCCATCTCGACCACTGCGATATCCTCGGCAGGGCTTACCTCACCATGGATGTGGGCGACGTCAGGGTTGTCAAAACAGCGCACGATATGTACGATCGCGTCTACGTCCCGTATATTCGCGAGGAACCGGTTCCCCAACCCCTCTCCTTTGCTCGCCCCCCTGACGAGGCCGGCTATATCGACAAACTCCATCGTTGTGAAGGTGAATGTCCGGGGATGGATGATGGCTGCGATTTTTTCGAGCCGCGGATCGGGGACAGGCACAACGCCGATATTGGGATTGATCGTGCAGAAGGGATAGTTTGCCACCTCGGCGCCGGCGGCGGTGAGGGCGTTGAAGATGGTGGATTTGCCGACATTCGGAAGACCGATGATGCCGCATTTGAAACCCATAGCTCCCTCCCTCAACAAAAAGGGGGGTGGATTCCTCCACCCCCCTTTGTCGTGTATCCTGATTATCCGGCTTAGTAAATCAGGTTATAGAGATAGATGATCGCCGGAGCGGTGACGAGAGAGACAACCGACATCAGCTTGATCAGGATATTCATCGAGGGTCCCGAGGTATCCTTGAAGGGATCGCCGACGGTGTCGCCGATAACGCCCGCCTTGTGGGCATCGGAACCCTTGCCGCCGAAAAACCCCTGCTCGATGTACTTCTTCGCGTTATCCCATGCGCCACCGGAATTGGCCATGAGGAGACCCAGGATCACACCGGTCAGCGTCGCGCCGGCGAGGAATCCGCCCAGCGCCTGGGGACCGATGAAGACACCGACAAGAACGGGGGCCAGGACCGCAGAAACACCCGGGAGGATCATCCTCTTCAGGGCCGCTGTCGTGGCGATGTCAACACATTTGTTTGTGTCGGGGGGTGTC
>JAFGSH010000283.1 GCA_016934695.1 Deltaproteobacteria bacterium | reverse complement strand
GTGGCCCTTCTCGACGAGCTCGATGAGGACCCGCTTGCTGAGGACGGTATAGCTGACGTTGAGACGGGCGAACTCGATCTGCCGGGGGCGGTCCCCCTCCAGCAGCTGGTCGAGGATCCAGTCATACAGAGGACGGTTGTTCTCGAACTCGAGGGTGCAGATCGAGTGGGTGATCCCCTCGAGGGCATCGGAGAGGCAGTGGGCGAAGTCGTACATGGGGTAGATGACCCACGTGTCCCCCGTCCGGTAGTGGGCGCCCCTCTTGATGCGGTAGATCACGGGATCGCGCATCACGATATTGGGGGAGGCCATGTCGATCTTCGCGCGCAGGACATGGGAGCCGTCCGCGAATTCGCCGGCCCGCATCCGTTTGAAGAGGTCCAGGTTTTCGTCGACGGTCCGGCCGCGGTAGGGACTCTCCTTCCCCGGCTGCGTAAAGGTCCCGCGGTACTCCCGCGTCTCGTCGGCGCTGAGGTCGCAGACATAGGCCTTGTCGGCCTCGATGAGCCGGACAGCGAACTGATACAGCCGCTCGAAATAGTCCGAGGCGAAGAACTGCCGGTCCTTCCAGTCGAACCCCAGCCAGCGGATATTGTCGATAATCGATTCGACGTATTCGAGAGACTCGCCGCTCGGGTCAGTGTCGTCGAACCGCAGATTGCAGGTGCCGCCGTACTGCGCGGCGATGCCGAAATTGAGGCAGATCGACTTGGCGTGGCCGATATGGATATAACCGTTCGGTTCCGGCGGGAAGCGTGTGGCCACCCGTCCGCCGTTTTTGCCGGCCTTGAGATCCTCGTCTATGAATTCACGGATAAAATCGGTTGGAGTAACGGTATTCTCTTGCGTCATGGTAAGTCCCCTTCTGCGTATCGTTCATGCTGTCATCAAAAACGGGGAATATTTCGCACACCTTCCCGACAAAAGCAAGCCCGCAGAGATCAGGACCCGCGCCTTTCTTCCTACTTCGCCCCCGAAGAGACCGGATGTTTCCCGTTATCGCCGTTGCACGATACCTCGCACAGGAGGGAGCCGTTCCCGCACGCCTCGGTCTCGAACTGGAGGACCGGATGGTCGATGCCGAAATCATGGAGCAGCCTGTAGTGTATCGCCTTGGATAGTTCTTCCGTGCGGCTCAGCGGCTGGTCCGGCACGACGACGTGACAGGAAAAGGCGACGCTTGACGAGCTCACCTTCCACAGGTGGAGATAGTGGACGCCGACGACCCCGGGGATCCCCTCCAGGCGATCCCTGATCTCCCGGAGATCAAAGCCTTTGGGCGTCGCGTTCATGAGGACCGCCGTCGATTCCCTGAGAATGGACCAGCAGTTTTTCAGGATGAAGAGAACAATCAGGACCGACAGGAGCGGGTCCAGCCAGTACCACGGCCTGTAGAGAAAAACCAGACCGCTGATCAGGACGGCCACGGAAAAGAGAAAGTCCCCCAGCATGTGCAGGAAGGCGCTCCTGATGTTCAGACTGTGATGCGAGTCGCGGTGCAGAAGCCACGCGGAAACACCGTTCCCCAGGATCCCGGCCCCGGCGGCCATGACGACGATCAGACCGGAGATCGCCTCCGGGTTGCGGAGACGCCCAATGGCTCCGTACACGATGAAGGCTGAGGCGGCCGTCAGGATCGTCACGTTGAGGAGCGCCGCCATGATCTCAGAGCGCTGGTACCCGAAGGTGCTGGTGACGGATGCTCCCCTCCTCCCGATCCGGAAGGCCAGGTAGGAGATCAGGATGGCGGTAAAGTCGCTGAGATTGTGGATGGCATCGGAAATCAGTGCCATGCTGTTCGCGGCGAGGCCGCCCGCTACCTGGACCGCGGGGATGATGAAATTCAGGGCAAGGGTGATCAGGAGCCGCCTGCCCCTGCCGCCGTCGTGATTCGAGCCCTCACGTGCGTCCTTCATCGGATCTCCCCTCGCCGCTGCATCATACCTCCTTCCGTCCTCTCCTTCAACCCGCGGCCGTCAGGATTTCAGCCACCCCTTGACCTCGTCCTTGCCGGGGATCTTCCCGACGCTCTTCACCTCGCCGTCGATTACCACCGCCGGCGTTCCGAAGACGCCGTACCCGGCGATTTTCATCGCGTCGGTGATCTTCTCGATCCGCGCGTCCACGCCGGTCTCCGCCACCGCCTCTTTCACTATTTTTTCTGTTTGCTGGCACCGTGGACAACCAGGCCCCAATACCTTGATTTCCATTTTTATCTCCTTTTCAAACAATCTTTTATCCGGCAAAGCTGCCGTACAGAAGCCCCGCGATCGTGGACATGATAATAATGATGCCGCAGAAGGTAACCGTCTTTTTCGCCCCCATAACGCTCCCGATCACCAGCATGTTCGGCAGAGACAGGGCCGGACCGGCCAGAAGCAGGGCCAGAGCGGGCCCCTTCCCCATGCCCGATCCCAGGAGTCCCTGCAGGATCGGGATCTCCGTCAGGGTGGCGAAGTACATCAGCGCCCCCGCGACCGATGCGAACAGGTTGGCCCACAGCGAGTTCCCTCCCAGGAGCGACTGGACATAGTGCTCCGGGATCAGGGCCGGATGTCCCGGCCTCCCCAGCAGGAACCCGGCGACCAGGACGCCGCCGATCAGGAGGGGAAATATCTGCTTCATGAACCCCCAGGTCGAATCCACCCAGGCGACGCGCTCATCCCTGGTAAACCAGGCCTTGACCATGAAGGCCAGGACCAGCAGAAAGGCGGCGGTAATGTACCATTTATATGTGAAGATCACCGGCCACAGACCGGTCGCTCCGGCGGCGGGACGCGCGAAGGATGCGAAGACCAGGATCAGCACCATGACCAGAAGGTACAGGCCGTCCTGCAGGAGGGTGCGCCCCCCGTCATCGGCATCCGGGACATAGATCTGCCCGGCGGTCCGCGTCGCGTCGTCCTTTCTGAAGATCAGCGCCATCAGGAGGCCGGTGACAAGGGCGAAGAGAACCGCGCCGATCGCGCGGGCCAGCCCCATCTGCCACCCCAGGACCTTCGCCGTGAGGGTAATCGCCAGGATGTTGATCGCGGGCCCGGAATAGAGAAAGGCCGTCGCCGGACCGATCCCCGCCCCCCGCGTGTAGATCCCGGCGAAGAGCGGCAGGACCGTGCATGAGCAGACCGCCAGGATGGAGCCGGAGACCGAGGCCACCGAATAGGACAGGATCTTGTTCGCCTGGGCGCCGAAATATTTCAGGATCGCCCCCTGCGACACAAAGACCGCGATAGCCCCCGCGATGAAGAAGGCGGGGATCAGGCAGGTCAGGACGTGCTCACGGGCATACTCCCGGAGCATCATGAACGCCTCGAGCCCCGACTGTCGTATCAGCGCGTGGTTCCACGGGATGTAATAGGCCGCCAGAAAGACAGCGGCGATGAGAGCCAGCTTGGTTCGTTCTTTCATCACAACGGATTCCTCTGTATCTTCTTCGACCGGCCGGGGATCATCAGGGGCGCTCCCCGTCAATCGATTTTATATTTCGCGATATGGCGATTCAGTCGGGACAGAAAAACCTACCGCCCGCAGATATGCTCCCGGTGGATATGCGGGAGCTTCTGCGCCAACCCGGCAACCGCGGGATCATCCTCCAGCCAGTGCT
>JAFGSH010000282.1 GCA_016934695.1 Deltaproteobacteria bacterium | reverse complement strand
GTACCATCTGTTCCTTCTGAAACTTTTTGGGAGTCACCCCCTCGGCGATGCAGGCCTTCCAGAAGAGGTTCCCCATCCGGCCGAAGGATTCGGTGTCCACAAGGGGCTGTGTGATCCTGGCCATCGTTTCGGGAGAGACCCGCATCGATTCCACCAGCTCCCGCCCTGCCTGCTCCGTCGCGTCCAGTATGTCCCGCACCTTTTCCGCCAGAAAGGGCCGGGTCATTGCCTCGGCGGCGGTCCGGTAGATCTCGGCGACGATGGCTCCCCTGGGATGGGTGCGGTTGAGGAAGTCCGAGAGCGGGTAGAATTCCGATTCGTCGGGAAATCCGCACACGGAGAGCCAGACGGCCCGGGGCGCCTTGTGCCGCAGGGGATGGTAGGTCTTTCCGTCGGCGTCCTTCTCGAAGAAGGGCTGGAGCACCGGGAGTACGCGCTCCCTGAACGCGGCCATCGCGGCGTTCATGCTGTGGATGTAGAGGGGGGTGGCGTAGACGGCCAGGTCGGCCTCCAGCCACGTGGGGAAGAGCTCCCTGGTCATGTCGTCTTTATGGATGCATTTGCCGGGGGTCTTCGTCCAGCAGGTGAAACAGCCGATGCAGTTCTTGATCTTCTTGTCGCGCAGGTTGATGACCTCGACCTCGGCGCCGGCGTCCCGCATCCCCTTGACGAGATGGTCGAGCATCAGTTCGGTCTTGCTCTCGTCCCCGGTGCGGGGGCTGGAATTGATGGCGAGGATCTTCATGGCGTTCTCCTTTGGTATGTTGATATAGTCCGTGGCGCCGTTGTGTGAGCTTTCTTATGCCTCCACTATCCTTTTCAGGTTTTCTCCCTCTTCCCTCATGTGCTCCCTGGTGCCTGCAAGACCGCGCTGCAGCCTTTTACCGGCCAGGATCCTGGCAAGCCGGCCCACCCGCAGCTTCACCGTGGCGGTGAAGACGCATCCCTCTTCGGCCGGCTCCATAATGAAGGCGTTCCCGGGAAAGTATCGCCTCATGAACCGGGATGTCGGACCGTATTCGATCCGCCTGTTCGGAACCACCGTCGTGACGGTGAACCTCAGCTTGTGCAGCTTGCCGTGGAGGTACTCCTCCGCGTGCGCCACGGATCCTTCCTCCCACGGCCGGCCCTCTGTCCAGCGGAAGGACACATGGTCTTCGGGGTGCCAGGCGCGGTAGCTTTCGTCGTCGACGAGGCGGGCGATGAAGCCGAACACCTCTTCAGGCGCCGCCCTCACCTCGATCGAATCCGTCAGGGTTATCTCTTCCAGTAATTGCATGATTCCACCCCCCGGAAAGCGGGGAAAGCATACACCCCCGCAAAATTCTCTGTCAATGGGTTTTCCGCGGTTGTGAGTGCCCCTCGCTCGGTGCCTGTTTCTTGAACCGCGGCAGGTACCGCCCCGTCCGTGCCGTGTATTCTTTGTACCTCTCGCCGTGCGCGGCGAGCAGATGGGCCTCCTCATGCAGGATCATCCTGTGAAAAGAAAAAACGGTGATCCCCGCCAGCAGCAGGAGCACCAGACTGGGGCGCACGAGAAACAGGCCGAAGAAGAGAACATAGTAGGCGAGAAAGTAGGGGTTCCGGACATAGGCATACAGACCGTCCTGTATCAGCTCGGTCTCCTGATCTTTACATACGCCGACACGCCACGAGTCCTTCATCTGGGCAGAGATGACCCACACCAAGATGATGCTGATTCCCAGCAGTGTCAATCCGATACAAGAGGCAAAAGGATGTCGCAGTGATGATATCGCCCCCATGGAGCGGTATACGGGCTCATTGGTGGAGAGAATGGCGATTATAAAACACAGGGTTGAAGAGAGGACCGACAGCGCCACGAAGCGGTCCAATGACCGTACGGTACGGCCCGTACGCATCCGAACCACTAAGTTCCGCATGGTGAATGTAATGATGAACAGGACGGTTAAGCCGATAAGAAATATTGTGTCGGTCATATTGCCGCCGATTAACAGTATAGGAAAATTTATAACTTATACTGTAAGGTAAAATAAGAAGAGATTCGTTCCAATAGGCATGGAGGTTTCGCAGGGGGGATGCCGTCTCTTCTGCCGGAATGCCGCAACAAATGGTTTGCGCGTTACACGAAAAGAGATGCCGACAGCAGGGTAAAGCTTTCCTCCGCTCGAATAACGCCGAACCCTTGGAAACACTCGGCTGATATTATTGATGAAGTATAGAACAATATGCCGACAGGTTGCCGCGAGGCTTACAGGTATCCGTATGCCGCCCAGCCGCCGTCGATGATGACCACGCTCCCGGTCATGTAGGAGGATTCATCGCAGGCCATGTACACGGCCAATCCGGCAATATCCTCTACCTCACCTATCCTGCCCTGCGGTGTGCGTTTCAAAATGGCGTCCAGAGAGATCGCCCCTTTGTCAATGACGTCCTGTACCAGCTCCGTCCGCACGTATCCGGGGGCAATGGCGTTGACACGAATCTTCCGGTCGGCCCATTCAATGGCCAGCACCTTGGTCAGTTCATTAACCGCCGCTTTGCTTGCGCAGTAAGCGGCGCGGCGCGGCGCTGCAAGAATGCCGTTGACTGATGAGATATTGATAATGCCACCGCCGCCTTGAGGCATCATGATCTTCGCAGCGGCTTGGGACGCGAAGAACACACCGAACAAATCCGTCTCCAGCGCCGTGCGCCAATCTTCCGGCGCGAGATCCTCGGAAGGGCCGCCCATGGTGATACCGGCGTTGTTGACCAGAAGATCAAGACGGCCATATCGGTCAACAGTTTTTTTCACCAGATCGTGTATGCTTTCAACGTTTCTTATGTCGACGGAAACGGCCATCGCCTCGCCCCCGTCCGCCTTGATCTTCTGTTCGATCGTCTTCAACAGATCCATGGAGCGGCTCGCCGGGACAACGGATGCCCCTTCCTTCGCGTATGCCTCGGCAATAGCCCTGCCGATACCCTTGCTGGCCCCGGTGACGATCGCCACCTTACCCTTGAGTTTCATAACATCCTCCTGCCCCATCTTTCCGTTACCCGTTCTTCCGTGATCGCATCTGTGCCTGCCTGGCAATATGCGCATTGCGCAGCTCTGTGGTCAGTTCCCTCCCCACGGACAGTTCCGGGGCGAATCTCCGGATGAAGTCAACCGCTTCGTCCTCGGGGGGCGGCGTCTCCTTCAGGTCGGGGGAAACCGCCAGATCCCAGGGGATGTCTTTCTTGACCGATTCCAGGCTTACACCCGGGTGGATCTGGGCAAGGTACATCTCCTTCGTGACCGGGTCGAATCGGAAGACGCCTTTGGTGTTGACCAGCATTGCCGGCCCTGATCCCAGGGGGAAAAGCCCCGATTTGTCCCTGCTGTCTCCGCCGTCCAGGTAGCCGGGAGAGGTGAAGTAATCCAGTGTATCGACGAACGTTCCGCCCCGCATCGTGAGTACCGTTCTCTTCGCGTAGGAGATGAAATCGGCGGCCCCGCCCGATCCCGGCAGCCTCATCGTCGGTTTGTAGTAATCGCCGATCACGGTCGTGTTGAGGTTTCCGTATTTGTCGACCTGCCCCACGCCGAGGAAACAGACGTCGACAAAGCCGCGGTACGTCATGGTAAAGGCGGAGAAGAGATCCGTTGCATAGGAAAATCCGCGGCACGAATGCGCATCGGCGATATTGTTCAAGGACAGAAGGGGCTCGAAGTCGACGATCCCCGATTCCATCATGAGCGTGGCATGGGGTGCGAACAGTGCCTTTGCCAGCGCCCCGGCCGTCATGGGCAGCCCCACGCCCAGGATGACATTCTCATAATCGCGGATCTCCTTCGCCACGACAATGGCGAGCAGTTCGTCCAGCGTGTATGGCTTACTCATACAGTTTCCCCCTCTCTCTCAGTATCGTCTCCAATTCTTCCAGCGTCAGACCCATACTCCGTTCCCGCCCTTTCTCGTCCCAGTGTGAGGAGTAAGCGGAGCCGTAGTCGGCGGGGGCCGAATAAAACGGCTTGGCTGTGAGGTTGTTCAGGGAGTCACTGCCGTACTTTTCGATGTAATGATCGATATAGGCCGCACGATTCGGACAGCCGTACACCCATTCGTCCATCCATGCCTTCATCCCTTCGGCCGATGCGGCTGCTGAGGCAAAGAGGGTGTTGTACATGAATAGATCCACGTTGTAGTAGCCCAGTACCTCAGTGGGGTGAGCGCCCCAGGGGACCTCGACAACCGCGTTGACGCGGTAGGCGGGGATGATGGTCAGGTGCGGGCTGGATTGGATAATGTCGTGTTCGACGATCTCTTCACAGGAAACGATGATCTTTTTGCTTGCCAGGGCCGCCGCCGCCACGCTTCCCATTGCTCCCCAGTACTGGGCGTTCCCGAACTTGTCCGCCCGTTGGACATGGACGACGCATACATCGGGATTTGCAGCGGGTACGGTCAGCTGATCCTTGCCCGTGTAGGGACACCTGATGACACGATACTTGTCCTCCCCCATGAAGCCTCTTTTCCGGAACAGGTCCGTCACCATGACCCCCTCCAGGACCTGGGAATAGGAAAAGCCGTGCATTCCCGCGACCAGACGGGCGTTGTACTCAAAGTTCGTATAATCCTCTATCTCGAGGGTCCCTGCGTTCAGTGCCCGCTCCACTGCGGATCCGCCCTTTTTACCTCCGGAACGCATCACGTACGTTGAGACGAGACGGTCAATACAACCACCGGCGACGAGGACCTCGACGTCGAAGATCCCTGATTGTGAGTACAGGGTAAAGCCTTTCCGCCGCTGCCTGACGATTTCATAGACGAGCTCGGCGCAGCTCCCTACGGTGTAATTGCCGATAATCAGTTCCTCGCCGTCACGGACAAACTCTCTGATAGCATCCGGGACGCTCATGATCTTATCGGTCTTTCTTGCCATGCTTACCTCCTAAGTGGCCTGAGGAGAATGTCTGATAGCCACGCCTTATATTCAATTGTTGCCTTTCCAATCGGTCGAATGAAATATCTTTCTCGAACGGAACAGCAGGGCACCGAATGGAAAACGGCGATGCACCCCGCGTGACCGGGATGCATCGTTCGTTTCGCCGGGATCTCTTCGATCCTGCTATTTCATATTACAACCCGTTTCCTCACAGGGCACTGACACATCCTTCGCATCAACCGAGCCGGCGGGAGCCTCAAAAGCGTGGTCAAAGAACTTCGTCTTTGCAACAATTTCCGTGTACCAGAGGGGCATTTGAGCCTGGTGGTCACACGCCCGCATCGTCCAGACACCGGCCGGTCCGTCGTAGGTCAGGCCTTCCCATGCCTTGATGACGGCGTCGACATCGGTGCTCCCCGCTTTTTTGACTGCTTCCGCCCAGAACATTGTGGCCACATAGGCCTTGCCCCGCAGCCAGGTCGGATAATACCCCATGTCTTTGTAGAATCTGGCGACGAATTCTTCATTCTTTTTCGTCGGGATGGAAAGCGTATACACCTCGGCACCCATGTTGCCGATCATCAGACTGTCTTCGCCGAGCGCCTGGATGGTCACTTCGTCGTTGATATAGTAGGAGAATATCTTCTGATCCATACCCATAGGGCGTCCCTGCTTGAGGAGCAGGGTCAGGTCGTTGCCCCAGTTGGGAGTGAAGATAACATCCGGTTTTGCGGTGATGATCTGGCTGATATAAGGCGCGTAATCCTTCGTTCCCGCCGGATGGTACAGCTCGGCAACGATCTTTGCGGAAGGATTTGCCTGGGCAAGCTTCTTTTTGAATGCCGCCAGCGCTTCCTGGCCAAAGGAGTAATCCTGGGCAATGATCGCAACCTTTCCATAACCTTTTCTTGCAATCAACTCAGCTAGAGCATAGGACTGCTGGTCAGTGTTGGCACAGGGCCGGAAAAAGTTTTTATTACACTTCGCACCGGTCATAGTCGCCGCCGCCATTCCATAGGTATACATGATAACATTTTCCCGCGCCGCAAGCTGGGACATTGCCGCTCCCACGGAGCTTCCCGTTCCGCCGCAGAAGAACTTCACGTCGTCTTTCAGGATCAGGTTCTGGGCCTTGCGGGTCGCCACATCCGGTTTGAGCTCCGAATCGATCGGCACAACCTCCACCTTCTTCCCGAGGAGTCCGC
>JAFGSH010000025.1 GCA_016934695.1 Deltaproteobacteria bacterium | reverse complement strand
GTGGGGCCCGGCGCCAAGGAGAATATCGAGATCGCCATCGAAGAGAAGGTCCCCTTCATCAACTATTCTCTGGGAAAACCCTGGTTCGTCGACGACGTCCACGCCTACGGCGGCAAGGTGATCGGCACGATCGCCATCGCGAAGCACGCGACGCGCGCGGTCCAGATGGGATGCGACGCCCTGATTATAACGGGCCACGAGGCGGCGGCTCACGGAGCAGCGGCCACATCGGCGGTCCTGGTCCCTCTGGTGGCCTGCATGGTAGACGTTCCCCTCATTGCGGCAGGAGGATTCTACAACGGCCAGGGCCTGGCGGCGGCGCTTGCCCTGGGGGCCGACGGCATATCGATGGGGAGCCGGTTCATGTTGACCCAGGAAAGCATGGTGCATGACAACTTCAAACAGCTCTGCCTGCAGGCCACGGAACAGGACACCCTCTACGGCAACGTCTTCGACGGGATGGACGGCAGGGTCCTGAAGACGAAAGGGGCCGAGGCGATGACCAAACGGGGGTTCCCGATCATCGAGTCGATCAAGGGAGCGCTCCTGGTCAAGAGGCTCTTCAAGATGTCATTTCTCAAGTTTGTGGGACTGTCCATCGAGATGGTACGGGCCGAAGAGGGACACCCGCTCATGGTGCTGGCCCGGCAGGCCGTGGGGAACATGAAGCATATGAAGGCGCTCAACGAGGGGGATGTCGAGGGAGGGATCCTCTTTGCCGGACAGTGCTGCGGCGCGATTACCGATATCCCCACGGTACAGGAACTGATCGAACGGATCATCGCGGAGGCGGATGAGACGCTGGGAAGGTTGAATTCCCTGAAGGTATAGCCTCTCTCCATTGCCGCTCGCGTCCAGAGAATCGGCAGCGGATGCCGTATACGGTGCCCCGGGTGAGGAGGACATTCCCTTGAATCCTGCGCAAAGATGCCTGGCCGTCCTCTGTGCGTCGGCCCTGCTGCTGGCCTCCGGGTGCGCCTCGACCCTTTCGATGGTAAGCGTGCCGACGACGGCCGTCAATTGGGGGACGATGGTGTACCAATCCATCGAAAACGCCCAGATCCTGATCAGGGTGCACGAGGACCTGACCAAGGAATCGGCCCGGGAGATTACGGGGATTGCTATCTTCATGGGGAAGGAGAGCCTCGTCGAGCCCTGCGGGAGGATCGGTGATATCGAGGCGGTCGTCGGAGACAATCTCGCGATGCGGTTGATGCTCAAGGGGTTCCGTGTCTACGACGCGGATGATATACAAAGGGTCGAGGAGAAGCCCGTCGTCAACGGCAACTACTACACGGGGCAGATGCTCCGGACGTGTGAAACTCTGGGCGCCCGGGCGATGATCTCCGGCCATGTCGTCGCCGGCAGGACCAGATTCGGTATCCTGGGGACCGGGAGGTCCGGGACGGTGGTCCACGGTGTTTCCCTCAGTCTGACGGAGGTCAGGACCGCCATGACCTTGATGACCATAGATATCCAGTACAGGGTCGGCCAGAAGCCCCATGTGGTGGCGGAGGGTCTCGCGATGATCATACGGGCGAAGCTGGACGATCCCGATGCCGACATAGAGGCCCTTTTCAGGAAGAAAAACGGCGGCTCGGACGCGGATTCCGATCGGCCCGAAGGGCCCCTGTCTCTGAACGACAGCCTTCCGTGACCCGGCAGGATGGAAGGGTTGAGAGAGATTCTTTGGAGAGCAGGAAACGTGAAGACAACGGATCCCCGATGGAGGGAAGCGCCGTTAGCTGCCACCGTCCCGCCCCGCCCGGGGGCGGACACCGGTAGTCTCTCCTCTCTCTTCCTGCCGGGAGAGTTCCTGCCTCGCGGCCAGGAGGCGGTGCAGGGCCGTCGTGTTGGTCAGAACGGAGAGGAGACACAGGACGGCGATGACGGGGCACTCCTCCCAGCGGGGGTCATGCCACGATGCCGGCACGGTCAGGAAGGACCCCGCCACGATCAGCAGGAGCCGTTCCGGACGCTGCATGAGACCCACGACGGGCAGTTCCCCGAGAGATTCCGCCCGCGCCTTCACGTAGCTCACCATGAAGGAACCGAGGATCGCCAGGATGATGACGAAAAACATCCAGTGGTACCGGTAGTATACCATAAGCCCGGCAAAGACGAAAAAATCGGCGTAGCGGTCGAGTACGGAATCGAGGAGCGCTCCGAATCGCGTCGACCGTCCCGCCAGGCGGGCGATCGTCCCGTCGAGGGTGTCGAGGAACCCGGAGAGGAGCAGGACAAGGCCCCCGGCGAAGAAGGTCCCGCGGGCGTACAGGATGCAGGCGGCAAACGATGCGGCCAGAGAAACGAGAGATATTGTATTCGGCGAGACGGACGGGCGCGCCAGCGGTCCGAACAACCGCTCCATGAGGAGGTAGTATATCTTGAGAAGCCGCTCTCTCGCCGTCATATCGTTGACCGCCCGGTGGAAGGTGCCGCTGGTTCCGTATATCCTTTATTACTTGAAATGGCGGTAAAAATCAATAAACGGACCTGGTGAGTTCCCGCCGCGGACGGGTGGATCGCCGCCGGAGTTCGCAGGCGATCCGGGGGCGGAGAGATACCTTTTGGTTTTCATTTCCGGTCTCTTGATGTATTATCATGGTCGGCCGGTCGGATGTCTGTCGGAGGTTGTAACGGGTTTTCGGCTGTCGGGAGGCAGGTGTTGTGGGTACGATCAAGATAGCACTGGCGGGAGTCGGGAACTGCGCCAGTTCGCTGATCCAGGGGATCTATTACTATAGAGAGAGAACATCCGGGGATGCCGTCGGTCTGATGCATTGGAATATCGGCGGGTACGAACCGGGAGACATCGAGGTGGTTGCGGCCTTCGATATCGACAGGCGAAAGGTCGGCAGGGACCTCCACGAGGCCGTCTTTGCCCCCCCGAATTGCACCGCCGTCTTTTATCCCGATCTTCCTCCCTCCGGTGTGACGGTCCGCATGGGCAGGATCCTGGACGGTGTCTCCGACCATATGAAGGAATATGGAGAGAAATATACCTTCTCCCCCGCCGGTGACCCCGAACCGGATATGGAGGCCGTCGTTGCGGCGCTCAGGGAGAGCGGCGCGCAGATCCTCTTGAATTACATGCCGGTCGGTTCTGAGGAGGCGGCGCGCTTCTACGCGCAGTGCGCCCTGGAGGC
This sequence comes from Deltaproteobacteria bacterium, assembly GCA_016934695.1. Next base: position 7,126 of record JAFGSH010000025.1, on the reverse strand, counting down.
GGATGTTGCCTTCATCAACAACATGCCCGCCTTTATCGCCAGCGATCCCGGGTGGGCCGGGCGTTTCGCGGAAAGGGGGATCCCGATCGTCGGCGACGACATCAAGTCGCAGCTCGGCGCCACCATCACGCACCGGGTCCTTACCGACCTCTTCAGAAAGAGGGGGGTAAGGCTCGATCGGACCTACCAGATCAATACCGGCGGGAATACCGATTTTCTCAATATGCTCAACCGCCATCGTCTGAAGTCGAAGAGGGAATCGAAGACCGAGGCCGTTCAATCGGTGGCGGGCAGCCGCCTGGCCGATGAGAATATCCACATCGGTCCCAGCGATTATATCCCGTGGCAGAAGGACAACAAGGTCTGCTTTCTGCGCATGGAGGGGAGCATCTTCGGCGACATACCGATGAACCTCGAACTGCGCCTCTCCGTCGAGGATTCGCCGAACTCGGCGGGCGTGGCGATAGATGCCGTCCGCTGCGTCAAGCTCGCCCTCGACCGCGGACAGGGAGGGGTGCTGGAGGGGCCGTCGGCTTACTTCTGCAAGCATCCGCCGCGGCAGCATGCCGATGATGACGCGTATCGGATGACCGACGAGTTCATCAGAGGCGGTTAAGGTGTAATGCCCCGTGGGAGGAACGCCTCATATGCCGGAGACGGGCGGGTGTTTCCATGACGTGACTGCCGCATGAACGTGGCGGAGTGTCGATAACACGGAGAGTCTTTTACAGGAGAGACAGGGGGCGTGCCCCCTGTCTCTATGTGACGTGCCACGATCAAGCCGGAAGAAGGAGATCCCCCCAGGATTTCTCGAAGACGAAGGGGATCGGCGGGCACCGGCTCGTCAACTGGCCCACCACATTGTAACCGCTATGGAGAGGGGTGCTTCCGGCGGCCCTCTCTTGAGAAGGAGAAAGGAGCACATCATGGATCTGTCGTTGTTTTCACTGGAAGGAAGGGTAGCGCTTATCACGGGGGGGAGCCGCGGCATCGGCCGCGCCTGCGCCCTCGCCCTCGCCGATGCGGGGGCCGACGTCGTTGTCAGCAGCCGGAAGATCGAGGGGCTCGAACCCGTAGCGGAGGAAATCCGCGCGAAGGGCGTCAAGGGGATGGCTATCGCCTCGCATGTCGCCAGGACAGAGGACTCGAAGGCCCTTGTCGAGAAGGTGACGAAGGAGTTCGGCAGGCTCGACATCCTCATGAACAACGCCGGGACCAACCCTTACTACGGCCCGCTCATGGAACAGGACGAGAAGACCTGGGACGTCACGATGAATGTCAACCTGAAGGGACTCTTCTTCCTCAGCCAGCTGGCGGCGCGGGTCATGAAAGGACAGGGCGGGGGGTCGATCATCAATACCTCGTCCATCGGCGGCCTGCGCCCCGGGGAACTGGGGGTCTACTGCGTCACAAAGGCCGCCGTCATCATGCTGACCGAGGTGATGGCCAAGGAATGGGGGCAGTACAACATCCGGGTCAACGCCATCGCCCCGGGGGTGATCAAGACGCGCCTCAGCGAGGCCCTGTGGAAGGACCCGGAGGTGGGGGCGCAGGCGGAGAGGAACATGCCCCTGATGCGCCTCGGTGAGCCGGAGGAGATCGCCGGGGCCGTCCTTTTGCTGGCGTCCGATGCGGGGAGCTACATCACGGGGGAGACGATCGTGATCGACGGCGGACGTATCCACGGGGAGCCGGCACATTTGGAGAAACAATAACTCCGCTGCGTGAAGCGGATTGATCACATCGGATGCGGGCGGCATCGCTGCGTGGGCTGAGCGGATGCGCGCCGCACGACAGAGGAGATACGGAGGAATGGGAACACAGGAGGATCTGGAGGTCATATTTCATCCCCGGACGGTCGCCGTCGTCGGGGCGCCCCGGAAGAGGCCCCCGGGCTGGCCGGGGATCTTCGGAAGTATCCGCGATTACGGGTACAAGGGGAGGCTCTACCCCATCAACCCGAGCGCCCCGGAGGTGGAGGGCGTCAGGACCTATCCCGATCTCGTCTCGGTCCCCGAGCCGATCGACCTGGTGATCATCTCCGTCCCTGCCCCGGCGGTCCCCGCGGCCCTGCGGGACTGCATTGCCTCGGGCAACCGGAACGTGCACATCTTTACCGCCGGGTTCAAGGAGACCGGCGAGGAGGAGGGGCTGCGGCTTCACCGGGAGATCGAGTTGATCGCCCGCGAGGGAGGGCTCAACGTCATCGGTCCCAACTGCATGGGGGTATTCATCCCCAGCCAGCGGTTGGTGACCTGGATCGGGGCTCCCGAAAAGAGCGGTCCCGTGGCCTTTGTCAGCCAGAGCGGCGGCCACGCCCAGGATTTTACCAACTTTTGCGCCCGGCTGGGGATCGGTTTCAGCAAGGTGATCAGCTTCGGAAACGCCCTCACCCTGGACAGTACGGATTTTCTCGAATATCTTGCCGGTGATCCCGACACGGAGATCATCACCATGTACCTGGAAGGGGTGAGAGACGGCCGCCGGCTGCTCGATCTGGTATCCCGGATCAACCCGGTCAAACCGGTCATCATCCTGAAGGCAGGCCTGACGGAGGCGGGGGTCAAGGCGGTGGCGTCCCACACGGGGTCGCTGGCCGGGGGGGGACAGATCTGGGACGCCTTCTTCAAAGAGGGCGGCGCCGTACGGGCCTACTCCCTCGAGGACATGGCCTTTCTCGCCCTCGCATTCCGGCACCTGAAGACGACGGAGGGACTCCGCGTGGCCGTCATCGGTCACGGCGGCGGGATCGCCGTCTCCGCTGCCGACGCCTGCAGCAGCGCGGGGCTGGAGATGCCCCCCTTCGGCCCGGAGACCGAGCGGGAGCTGCGGTCCTTCATCCCGGCGGGAGGCAACATCATCAAGAATCCCGTCGACGCCATGCCGATCTTCCGCGACCTTGAGATCTTCCGGCGGATGATCGACCTGATAGCTTCGGAGCCCCTGATCGACATGCTGATCGTCTCCCTCTCCCTCGACTGGCTCTACGGTGTCGACGAAGGCCGGCAGATCCGGAAGGTGACCGATTATCTCTCCGGTCCGGTGAAGGAACAGCTCCACGGGAAACCCCTCGTCGCAAGCTGGAGGACCTATCGGAACGATCCCGCGATACGGAAGGTGGGATGCCGCCTCGAGAAGCATCTCATCGAGTCGGGGGTCCCCGTCTACCGGGGATTTGAACAGGCGTCGATGACCCTCGCCCGGTGGGCGAACTACCATACGTTTCTCCGCGGGCGCGGATAGCCCCGCGGGGATCACCCTGTCCGATCCCGGGGGGACCTCTCTCCGGGGTGAAAGCCCGGTTGACTCGGGAGGGGAAAAACGGTATCGTCGACATCCGAGAGGCGGTGCATGTACGAGCGTTCCACATCCCTGAACCCCGTAGACCTGAAGGGATTGAGTTTGAGGGAATCGGCATGATGACGGATGAGGAGAAGAGCAGAGAAGATCTGATCGATGAGATAGCGGCCCTGCGCCTGCGGATCGATGAGCTTGAGCGGGCGTCGCACCTCGGGGACCTGCAGACCAAGAGGGACCTGAAATCGAGCGAGGACAAGTATCGTATTATCCTCGAGAATATGGAAGAGGCCTACTTCGAGCTCGACCTCGCCGGGAACTTCACCTTCTTCAACAAGGCGACGGTGGAGATGCTGGGATATTCGGCGGAAGAGCTGGGACACATGAATTACCGCGATTACGTCCTCCCGGAGACGACCATCCGCCTCTTCAAGATCTTCAACAAGATCTATCGAACGGGCGAACCCGCGGAGATATTCGACTATCAGGTCATCCGAAAGGACGGCACCAGACGGTTCCGCGAGATGTCGGCCTCCCTGATCCGGGACCCGGCGGGCAGTCCGATCGGCTTCAGGTGCCTGGCGAGGGACGTCACCAAGCGAAAGCTGGCCGAGGAGGCCCTGAAGAGAAAGGAAGAGGAATTGGAGCGGAAATCCGCCTCCCTCGTCGAGTCCAATGCAGCCTTGAAAGTTCTCCTCAAGCAGCGGGAGGAGGACAAAGTCGACCTCGAGAGGAACGTCCTGTCCAACGTCAGGGAGATCATCCTGCCGTACGTTGAGGAGTTGAAAAAGGGCGGGCTCACCGCCGGGCAGGGCGTCTGTATCGAAACGATCGAAACCAACCTGGAAAACATCGTTTCCCCCTTTCTGCGAAACATCACCCTGAAACATTTCAACCTCACCCCGAAGGAATTTCAGGTGGCCAACCTTGTCAAGGAGGGAAGAACCACCAAGGAGATCGCCGAATTTTTGAATATGTCCACGGGGGCGATCGATTTTCACCGGAACAGCATCAGAAGAAAATTCGGTCTCAATAACAAGAAGGTCAATCTCAGGTCCTATCTGCTTTCGCTTTCCTAGATACTATAAGATTTTTCCTCGTATATTCCTTATAATTATTCCACATTGTGTTTTCTGAATTGACCGGTATGCTCCACCCACTAGGTGGATGGGTGTTTAAGGAGAGACACAGAGGAGGTATTGATCGTGGAATACAAATATGACGTGAGGGATCTGCAGTTTATTCTGAAGGAGTGGCTTCCCATGGAGGAGGTCCTGGCCTGTGACCGTTTCAAGGAGAATTATGGTCTGGACGATATCGACATGTACCTGAACGAGGGGTACAAGGTGGCCCGCGAAGTGGTCAACCCGATCAACGCCGAGGGGGACAAGATCGGTGCCATTTTCAAGGATGGTGTGGTGACGGCGCCTCCGGGATACGCCCAGGTGTACAAGTTCCTCCAAGAGAACGGCTGGGGGTCCACGAGCGAATGCATCGAGCTGGAGGGCGGGATGCCGCTGACCCTCTACAAGGCCATCTTCGAGATGAACACGGCCGCCTGTCCGGCCGTCATGTCCTACATCAAACTGACGAGCGGTGTGGCGAATCTCCTCATCGAATTCGGCGAGGAAAAGGACAAGGCCCTCTTTCTCCCCAAGCTTCTCAATGGCGACTGGCAGGGGACCATGTGTATCACCGAGCCGAATGCCGGTTCCGATGTGGGGGATTCCACGACGAAGGCCTTCCCCACGGACGATCCCGGCATCTGGAAGATCAAGGGAACGAAGATGTTCATCACCGGCGGGGATGCGGGAACCTGCGAGAATACGATTCACATGGTCCTGGCCAGGCCCGAGGGGGGTGCTCCGGGATCGGCCGGTCTCGGTCTGTACATCGTTCCCAAGTACCGGGTGAATGGGGATCAGTCCCTGGGCGAATTCAACGATGTGATAACGGTCGGAATCGAACACAAGATGGGGCTGAGGGCCCATGGGACGGCGCTCCTCAATTTCGGCGAGAACGACGACTGCTACGGGATCAGAATGGGGCCCATGCCCGATGAGAAGGGGCGATCAAAAGGGCTTGCCATGATGTTCAACATGATGAATGAGTCACGGATTGGCACGGGGCACAACTCCAACACCCAGGCCGCGATCGCCTACGCCTACGCCTCCCGCTTTGCCACGGAACGCATCCAGGGGCGGCCCTTCGGTGAACCGAAGGCCGAGCGGGTCCCCATCATCAAACACGAGGACATACGAAGGATGCTCCTCGATATGAAGGCGATAACCGAGGGAGTCAGGGCGATGATCTTCAAGGGCTTCTACTACCTCGACGTAGCCGGGAATTCTGCGGACAAAGAGAAGGCCAGGATCTGCGGCGGTCTGGCGGCGATCCTGACCCCGCTGGTCAAGGGTTACGGGAGCGAGATGAGCCTCGGCGTAATCGCTGAGGCGATGCAGGTGCTGGGCGGTGTCGGCTACACCACCGAATATCCCATCGAGCAGTCGATGCGCGATTCGAAGATCCTGACCATCTGGGAGGGGACCACCTTCATCCACGGCAACGACCTGACCGGCCGGAAGATGAGGATGGAAGGGGGCGTTCCCTTCGACAACTGGATGGCCACCATCAAGGATTTTATCGATGCCAGGAGCGACACACCCGGCCTTGTCGAGGAGATGGGGCGGCTCCGGAAGACCTACGGTTGCGTCGAGGAGATACGCGCTCTCTACGATGCGTGGTACGCGAACATGGACGAAAAAAGACAGTTCATCCCCCTCAACGCGGTCCGGGTGATGACGGTATGCGGGCAGCTTCAGGTGGCCCAGTGTCTCCTCGAGCAAGCCGTGATCGCCTCCGGAAAACTTGCGGATCTCCCCGCGGACCACTTCGACCGGCCCTTCTACGAGGGGAAGGTTGCCGGCGCCCGGTACTATGCCAATCAGATCCTCCCCGCCGCCTTTATGCTGACGGAGATGATCAAGAGCGAGGACCGGACCTGCCTGGACTGCCCTGAAGGAGGGCTTATTGTCAGGTAGGCCGCGCGCCGGAGGGTATTTGCAGGGAACCGATAACATCATTACATAAAGGAGTCGTTGCACATGAAAGAGATCTACCTTGTTGATGGCGTCAGAACCGCCGTGGCCCGTGCGGGAAAGAGATCCTGGTTCACCAATGTCCGGGCCGACGACCTGGCGGTGAAGGTCATCAATGAACTGATCCGGAGGACCGGTCTGGAGGACAAGAAGGAACGGATCGACGATGTCATCCTGGGCGGGACCGCCCTGATGTATGATATGGGCTCGAATATCGGCCGCTACGCGGGTATCATGGCGGGTCTCCCCTATAGCGTGCCGGGGTGTACCATCGACCGGTTCTGCGCCTCGGGGCTGCAGTCGATCGCAAACGCCATCGCGGCGATCAATACAGGGTGGATGGACCTGATCATCGCGGGGGGCGTGCAGCACATGACCCATGTCCCCATGGGGACCGGATCATCTCCCAACCCCCGGCTCTGCGAATTCTGTGATCCCCGCATGGTGGCGATGGGGTACACGGCGGAGATGGTGGCCCGGGACTTCAACATCTCCCGGGAAAAACAGGATCAGATGGCCGTGGAAAGCCACGCCAAGGCCCACAAGGCGACGGTCGAAGGACTCTTCAAGGCGGAGATCCTCCCCGTCGAGGCGGATATTCCCACCCCGGACGGCGGCGCGGAACGGATGGTGGTGGACCGGGATCAGGGGATCAGGCCGGAGACAACGATGGAGACCCTCGCGACGCTCCCCCCGGTCTTCATGGACGACGAGAAGGCGACCGTCACAGC